>NZ_JASATC010000043.1:0-49327 GCF_038440135.1 Pseudomonas sp. OTU5201
CCCCCCCCCCCCGCCCCCCCCCCCCCCCCCCCCCCCGGGGGGGGGGGGCGATAGCAGGCCCCCCGAGCAAACTCGCATAGCATCGCCCTGGATGCATTCCCGCGTCTCACCGCCCATCCCGCGCCGGTTATGCGAATGAACTCCTTCCGGGTGTCCGGTGTCTGTCTGCTGTCGGCCCATTGGGTGGATTGCATGGCCATTCGCTACACGGCTGGCTGCGCTGTCCCTCGCTCGATCTGATCGCGTTCCTGTCTAGAGCACTTCGCGTGGCCGGCCACTTTCGCGCCCGTATGCCGGGTTTTGTCCCATCGCCATGTGAAGATTGCCCATGCCCCTATCCCGTCATTTCTCCGCCGGTGTTTCTCCGTTCCAGCCTCGCGCCTTCGCTGCCCTCTTGTTGAGTGGCCTGCTGACGTCGGGTGCGCCAGCCCAGGCGGAGGAGCCCGCCGGCAACGTGCGCTGGGTGAGCGACAGCCTGACTACCTACGTGCGCAGCGGCCCGACCGATGGCTACCGCATCGTCGGTACGCTCACTTCAGGGCAGAAGGTCGAGCTGTTGACGACCCAGGGGGACTACAGCCAGGTGCGCGGTGAGAACGGCAGCACCGTGTGGATTCCCAGTCGCGACCTGCAGGAAGTGCCCGGCCAGACCGAGCGCCTGCCTCAACTCGAACAGAAGGTGGCTGAGCTAACCGCCGAACTGGAAGGTATCGACGGCACCTGGAAGACCCGTGTGCAAGGCATGCAGGAGACGCTCGACGCGCGCAAGAAGCTGATCGACGAATTGCAGGCAGCACGCTCGGCACTGGACGCCGAACTGACCCAGGCCCGCACCGAATTGCGCGACGCGCAGGCGCAATTGGGTGAGGAGAACAAGCAGGTATTGATGCGCTACATGGTTTACGGCGGCAGCATCGCTGGTGCCGGTCTGCTCGTCGGTCTGATCTTGCCGACCATGCTGCGGGTGCGGCGCAAGCGTAACGATCAGTGGGTCTGACGACGCGAGAAGCCCATCGGCCTTCCTTGGCGGTGCGCGCCGCGAATCAGTGCGGCGCGCGGTTGCGGATGGTCTTCAGCAGGTCATCGGGCGTGATGTGGCCGACAACGCTGCTCGCTGCGCTGCCCGGCTGTGGCAGGTCGAGGATGTGCCCCTTCATCTTGCCCACCACGTGCATCTCGCAGGGTTTGCAGTCGAATTTCAGGGTCAGCACTTCGTCGCCGTGGACCAGTTGCATCGGCGCCACCTTGGTGCGCACGCCCGTGACGCCCTTGGCCTGTTTCGGGCAGAGGTTGAAGGAGAAACGCAGGCAGTGCTTGGTGATCATCACCGGCACTTCGCCGGCCTCTTCATGGGCCTCGTAGGCCGCGTCGATCAGTTGCACGCCATAGCGGTGGTAAAAGTCGCGCGCTTTCTGGTTGTAGACGTTGTAGAGGAACGACAGATGCGCCTCGGGGTAGACCGGAGGCGGCACGCTGACGGCCTTGCGGTATCCATGCGGATGCGCGGCAACGCGGGCCACGGTCAGCGCCTCGATGGCTTCACGGCGCAGGGCCTTGAGCTGTGAGTTGGGGATGAAGAATGCCTGCGGGGCATCCAGTTCGATCTTCTCGGCGTGGTACTGGGTGGTGCCTAACTGACCGAGCAGGTCGTGCAATTGCTCCAGCGCCTGCTCGGGCTTGTTCGCCGCGCCGAACGGGCCGTCCAGTTTGACCGACGCGCTCACGCCTTCTTCGCTGGTAGCGGTCAGCTCCAGGCACGCTTCGCGCAGGGTGGCCTTCCACTCGACGCCAATGCGGCGCTCGGCAGAGGTCTTCAGCAAGGCCTGTTGCCAGTTGTGGTCCAGGTTGCGGGATAGCGGGTGGTTCGGGCGCAGACGGAAGAGCCCGGCCGGCATCTCGTTGGGCTCGACGCGGTAGCGCCAGCGCTTCTCGCCGTCTTCCTCGAACTCATCCTTGAGCTCGGCGATGTTGGCGCGGAAACCCACCACTTCACGCTTGACCAGCACGTTGAGGCCGTCGCCGTTGGACAGCGGCTCGCGGGTCACGGCGATCAGGTCGCGCTTGCCGACTTGCTCGACTTCGCCAACCAGCAGGCCGGTGAAGGTCGGTGTGTCGAAGGCGCCGATGTCGATCTTGCGTTCGGTGACGAAGTAGTCGGTGCTGCCACGGTGGAAGGTCTTGTCCGGGTCCGGCACGAAGAAGTGGTCGGTACGGCCACTGGAGGCGCGGGCGAGGTCCGGGCGCTCGGCGAGGATGCCGTCCAGGCGCTGGCGGTAGTAAGCAGTGATGTTCTTGACGTAGCTCGCGTCCTTGTAACGTCCTTCGATCTTGAAGGAGCGCACGCCGGCATCGACCAGGGCGCTGAGGTTGGCGCTCTGGTTGTTGTCCTTCATCGACAGCAGGTGCTTCTCGAACGCCACCACGCGACCCTGGTCGTCTTTCAGGGTGTAGGGCAGGCGGCAGGCCTGGGAGCAATCGCCTCGGTTGGCACTGCGGCCAGTCTGCGCGTGGGAGATGTTGCACTGGCCGGAGAAAGCGACGCAGAGCGCACCGTGAATGAAGAATTCGATGGCCGCGTCGGTTTCATCGGCGATGGCGCGGATCTGCTTGAGGTTCAGCTCGCGGGCCAACACCAGTTGGGAGAAGCCGGCCTGGTCGAGGAACTTGGCCCGCTCCAGCGTGCGGATGTCGGTCTGGGTGCTGGCGTGCAGCTCGATGGGCGGGATATCCAGTTCGAGCACGCCCATGTCCTGCACGATCAACGCGTCGACGCCGGCGTCGTAGAGCTGGTGGATCAGCTTGCGCGCCGGTTCCAGCTCGTCGTCATGAAGGATGGTGTTGATGGTGACGAACACCCGCACATGGAACTGGTGGGCAAACTCGACCAGCTTGGCGATATCTGCCACTTCATTGCAGGCGTTGTGGCGCGCGCCGAAACTCGGGCCGCCGATGTAGACGGCGTCAGCGCCGTGCAGGATGGCCTCGCGGGCAATGTTGACGTCACGGGCGGGGCTGAGCAGTTCTAATTGGTGTTTTGGCAGAGGCATGTCAATCACATTCGGCACGGGTGCAAGTGGCGCATTGTAGCGGGCATGCGCCACCCGGGCATCCGTGGGGTGCCGGATGGCGACCGATGATCAGGTGAGGCGGGCTGGAGGAATCGAGTAGGTGCCCACCACGTGGGCCACTGGTTCCTCCAGGCCCTCGGAATAGAGTGAAACCTCGCCCACGGCCAGGGTCTTGCCGATCTTCATCAACTGGCACTCGCCAATCACGCGTTTGCGCGCTTCGGGCTTGCGCAGGAAGTTGATGGTCAGGCTGGTGGTGACCGCGAGCGGTACGATTCCGATCTCGCCCAGCAGGGCGATGTAGAGCGCCACGTCGGCTATTGCCATCAACGTGGGGCCGGAGACGGTGCCGCCGGGGCGCAAGTCAGACTCGTCCACTTCCTGCGAAACCCGGGCGCTGCGGTCGCCCACGGCTTCGACCACGACGCGGGTCTGGGGAAATTCCTGCTGGATGAATCGGGCTATCGCTTCTTTCTTGTCGGCCATTCCGGACTCCCTGGTGTGCCATGGTCGAGCGGACGCTGCCACAACCATTCCGGCCTGTCCATGTCCGCTGCCTTAGCCGTCAGAGGCGTATTTGATCTCGTGCAATAACACGCTCATGTTGCTCGGCTAAGCTCCCCAGGCATGGTTTCGAAGGGTACCTGGAATGTCACTCACCGATTCGATCGTCGCTCAGGTTCTGGTGCTGGAAGTCGGGATTCATCACGCCTATGCGCGCCTTGCCTGTCGAACCGATGACGAGGCACTCCACGACCTGCGAATCAGCCTGCGCAAGTTGCGCAGCCTGTTGCGGCCCATGCGCCGACTGGAGGCCACGAAGGAACTGGATGCCGCCGCGGCCGATGTAGGCCGGTTGACCACGCCGGTACGCGACCTCGAAGTGCTGATCGCCGAACTGCAGCGCCAGGGCTTCCATGACCAGGCAGAGCGGCGCAAGCACCTGCTCGAATCCCGCTATGCCGTTATCGAGAACAGCGCCACGGTGCAACGCTTCATGGTCGTGCTGGATGGTTGGCCGGCGCGGATGCGTGAGGCCGATAGACAGGGCGAACTGGACCAGCTCCGCGACCGAATACGGATTCGCCTGCAGCGGCAGTTACAGCGTCTACGCGAGGCACTCGCCGACCCTGCATTCGACCGCCATGCGCTGCGTCTACTGGCCAAGCGCATGCGCTACGTCCATGAGGCGTACCCGAAGCTCTCACCCATTCCCCATGACGCCATCCCGGTCCTGAAGGCCGTGCAATCCGCCCTGGGGGATTGGCACGACCACTTCCAGTGGTGCCTCAAGGCCGACCAGGAGACGGACCTGATGGTGCTCAAGGATCGTTGGGAAATCGCCGGCGAAGCGGAACTGAAAGCCGCCGAAGTCGAGCTCTCGATCCTTGCCGAGTACCTGGCGGAACAGGCGCCCAAAGTGATGTAGGGCGCCCTGGCTGTTCAAGCGACGCCAGCCATTTCGTGCTGTGGAGTAACCTCGAACAACCTGAGACCGATGGAGCGCGCGGCCTCCAGTTGAGGCACCGGGTCGCTGGACTCCGATTCGAAGAACAGTTCGGAGGTCAGCACGCGGGCACCGCAGTAGTCGAATATCCCGTGATCGATCTGCGTTCTCATGGCCTGGCTATAGCCATGCCGCTCGAAGGTGCCGGCATCCGCGCCGGCTACGCCAATCAGGTGAACCTTGAGGTTTCGCAGTTTCTTCGTCAGGCCGCCTTCCAGGCTGTATTCAAACGCCCAGCCGTTGGCGAACACGCGGTCGATCCAGCCCTTGAGCAGCCCTGGCATCGACCACCAGTACACAGGGAAGACCAGCACCAGGGCGTCGGACCGGTCGATGCGGGCTTGTTCGGCGGTTACGTCGGCAGGCGGTGCTACCTGGTGGCGGTGGACGGCATGGTCCGCGAGGCTGAACCTCGGGTCGAAACCTTCCTGGGCGAGATCGCCGATCTCGGCGCTGTGGCCGGCCAGGCCCAAGCCTGCGGCGACCTGTGATGCGAGGCTGTGGGTGAGCGAGCGGGGATTGTGATGGGCAACAACGATCAGGGCATGCATGGTGAGAACTCCAAGAGGCTGATTGCGGCTGAGAGAGGCGCTCGATATGCTGAGCGCAAGTTACTTTCAGTAAGTTACGATTAGTAAGTTACTTTCGGTAGGTTCGCAGTGTCAACACATGAAGATCAGACGCGTCCGCGTCGCCGTTTATCCCGGGAAGAGCGGCAGCGACAGCTGCTGGATACGGCCTGGCAGTTGATCCGGGAGGAGGGCACCGACGCCCTGTCCCTGGGCCGGCTGGCCGAGCAGGCCGGCGTTACCAAGCCGGTGGTCTACGACCATTTCGGTACCCGGGCGGGGCTGCTTGCAGCGCTGTACATGGAGTTCGATGCACGCCAGACGGCGGCAATGTATGCCGCACTGCAGGCCAGTGATGAGAATCTGCAGGGCCGGGCCGGGGTAATCGCTTCGTCCTACGTCGAGTGCGTGCTGCTCCAGGGCCGCGAGATCCCTGGCGTGATCGCGGCACTGGCCGGCTCGCCGGAGCTTGAGTCCATCAAATGCGGGTTTGAATCGGCGTTTCTGGAGAAGTGCCGCGATGCCCTGGTGCCATTCGCCGGTGGGAACGGCATTGCTACGGCGGGTTTGCGGGCAATGCTGGGGGCGGCGGAGGCGTTATCCCATGCCGCCGCCACCGGGGAAATCACGCCGCAGGAAGCGCAGGACGAACTCCGCGCAACCATCGTGGCCATGGTCGAGCGCAGGGCCCAGCGCGGCTGATCCACGCTGCTGATTTTCCTCAGCCCGCAACAAAAGCCGCTATGTGCCTGGCGCTGGCGTACGGGTACTGCAGGTGCGGCCCATGGCCCGTACTTGGCAGCGTGACCAGGTGCAGGGTTGGCAGGGCGCGGCTCAGTGCGTGCCAGTTCTCGACCGGGAATACGATGTCATGGTCGCCGCCGAGATGCAGGACCGGCGTGCTGGTTGTGCAAAGCGCATCTAGCGCGGGCTGCAGAGGGAACATGGGATTGCGCGGCCCATCCCCCAACTGCTGGCCGGCCCATTCATGGGGCACCTCGGGGCATCTCCCCTCCTGGCGTGCAGCGATGCGCTCGGCGGAGCGGACGGCGGCTTCGCGGCTGGCAGCGGACGTCGGTTCGAAGAAGAGCTTTACGAAATCCTCGAAGTCGTTTTCCCGACGTGCCAGTTCGTAGAACAGCGCCTCGCCGGTTTTCACCAGTTGGCCGGGGGGCGTAGTGCCAATCAGTACGAGATGGCTGACCAGTTGCGGCGCTTGCAGCATGGCCACCTGTGCAGCAATGCCGCCCAGGGACCAGCCACCGAGCACGACCCTGCTCAGCCCCAAGGCATTGATCAGTTCGAGGGTGTCGCGGGCCAGCGATGCCGGGTCATAGGTGCGCGTTCCGCCAGAAAGGCCCAGACCACTGTAGTCGAACACATGCACCTTGAAGCCCAGTTCCGCGAGCTCGTCGAGAAAGGCGGGATCCCACGAATCCATGACGCCGCGGAAGCGAAGGCACAGGACCATCGGCGTGCCTTCGCCGATCACCCTGTAGGCCAGACGGCGGCCATTGCATTCAATGAATTGGTTGGGCACCTGACTGGCGGATTGGGCGTTCGGCATGACGTGGCTCCTTCTCGGCGTTGAGCGGCTTGGCCAGGAATGGCGGTAATGCGGTCAGTGCGCTCCGCGGCCGCAACACCTGGCCCGCAATGCAATGGTGGCAACCTTGCAGGGTAGACCAGGCTCAGGCGGCGGACTGGAGTCGTCGAGCGGTTCCTCAGCGCTCAGCAGGGCCGCGATCGCCGATCGCTCGAGCGCGGGCAGCCAGTACGCGTCCATAGGCCAGGCCGATGATGCCCGCTACGACAGAGGCCGCCAGGACACCAAGCTTGGCGGCGCTCAACAGGTCCTGCTGGGTGAAGGCGAGATTGGCGATGAAGATCGACATGGTGAAGCCGATCCCGGCCAGGCAGCCGATCAGTGCCATCCAGGACCAGGTCATGCCTGGCGGCAGGCTGCACCAACCCAGGCGAACCAACAACCAGCTGGTACACAGAACCCCCAGCGGCTTGCCCACGACCAGGGCCAGCGCGACGCCCGAAAGCACCGCGAGGGAGCCGGCCTCTGTGAGGTCCACGCCATTGAGGCTCACCCCGGCGTTGGCCAAGGCGAACAGCGGCATCACCAGGAAGGCGACCCAAGGGTGCAAGGCCATTTGTATGCGTGTTACCGGGGGCAGTAGTTCGCGCTGGGCCTGGCGGAGCTGTTTGATGGGTTGCATCAGCTCTGCGGCATCGCCGTTCGCGTTATGTTCGCGCGCGGCAAAATTACTGATAGCGCGGGTTGCCGCTTGTAATGGCGGCTCCACGAGCTTGACCGGACGGACGGGTGTCATCAGGCCGAGCACCACACCCGCCAACGTGGGGTGGGCGCCGGTTTTCAGCAGGCCGAACCAGAGCAACGCACCGGGTAGCAAGTAGGCATAGGCCGAACCGATTCCGATGCGCTGCAGGCCAAGCACCAGCAGGATTCCCGCTGCGGCGATGACGAATCCCACCGGGTCCAGGCCGCCTGAATAGAACAGCGCGATGATCAGCACCGCGACGATGTCGTCGATGATCGCGAGTGCGAGCAGGAAGATGCGCACCGAATTGGGTACCGAGCGCCCGAGCAGGGCCAGCACGCCCACCGCGAAGGCGATGTCGGTGGCCGTCGGGACCGCCCAGCCCTGGCGCAAGCCATCGGCGTTGTTGAGTGAGAGATAGAGCAGGGCGGGTACTACGACCCCGCCAAACGCAGCAACCATCGGCAAGGTGGCCAGTTTGAGGTTGGCCAGTGCGCCTTCGTGGATTTCCCGGCGAATTTCCATGCCGACCACCAGGAAGAACACCGTCATCAGGGCATCGTTGATCCAGAAATGCAGCGACTTCGAAACGACGAAATCACCCAGCCCGAAAGACAGCGGCAGGTGCCACAAGTGTTCGTAGCCACTGGCATGGGGCGAGTTTGCCCAGGCCAGTGCAACAGCCGCAGCCATCAGCAGGACGATGCCGCTGATGGCCTCGGTGTGGAGGAATTTATCAAGAACGGAGAATGCCTTGTCGGCAATACGCTGCGCAGCCGGCAGCGCCTTGGGGGAAGGGGCTTGGTTCATTGGTCGCTAATTCTCAGCAGCTTGTGCGGCGGCCCGACCAACACATGAAACCTGTCTGGTAACAACCAGACACCCGACGCGTAAGCTACAGCGCCTTAGCCGATTTGACCAGCCACTTGCCCGCCCCTTCATCCGAGGGGACGCCTCCTCCTTCACAGCACCAAGCTGTAGATCACTTGGGCCGGGTCCTGCGGGTCCCGGTTGCATTGGAAACCCAGTTCCCGGGCGAGGGCGTGCATGGGCGCATTGGCCGCGGCATCCATCGAGTACATTTCCTTGAAGCCATTCTCGCGGGCAGCCTGGATGAGGTGCCGCATCAGGACGGCGCCAAGCCCACGCTCCTGCCAGCCGTCAGCCACCGTTACCGCGCATTCGCATTGGCCTGGCTCAGCGGTGTCGGCATAACGACAGATACCGACCTCGACCAACTTGCCGTCCTGGTGAACTAACGCAACGAACGCCATCCTGAGCTGGTAATCGACGTCCATCAGGCGTTCGAGCAAGGCGGGGCTTGCTTCCTTGATCGCGCACAGAAATCGGAAATGGCGGGTTTCAGGGGACAGGTTGCGGATGAACTCGACCTCCCGCTCTCGGTCCTCCGGGCGCAAGGGTCTAATCAGTACGTGCGTGCCATTCTCCAAGGCTTCGACCCAGTGGTCTTCGGCAGGTACGGCGGGGATGTCGGCGATAGATTGGGTGGACATGCTGCGTACTCCGTTCGGGATACCGGCCTTGACTTCTACGCCACCCCAGCTGCGTTCATTTGATCGGGATCAAGCAATCGCTGGCGTCATCCCATCAGCTGACGAATTGCAGGTATCGCAGTCGAAATATCCGGTTCATATGCTGCGGGTCAACTCGGCGGTCGATACCCGGGTGCACGCTGGTGTCATCAGCCCGATGATTATCAGGAGGTTCGACATGGCCAAGATCATTCCTCTTCGTGCAGCTGCCTTGCCGCCAGCCAGGCGGACCGGACTGCGCGGCTGGATCGACCGCATGCGCAGCAACGTCGACCGGCTGGTGTATCAGCTGATCAGAATCCCGTCCGGGCGTGTCGGTAGCCAGCGCAAAGCAGCGCACGATGAAAAGGGGCAGGGCAGTGGCAAGGACAATGCCGGACGCTAGCAGTGCCCAACGGATTTCCTCGCAATGCTGGAGAATGGAGTCGCACCGGCGAACCGGCGCGACCGTGCGCATCAGAGAATGCTGAGCGGGTACTCGATGAAGGCGCGGACTTCGTTGAGGTCCGGGCCTACTTGGTTGTCGGCGCGGTAGATGGAGTTGCGCAGCTTGAAGGAGAGGTCCTTGGCTGGGCCGTCCTGCACCACGTACTTGAACTGGTTGAAGATCTCGCGTTCGGTACCGTCGTTCTCGCCGCCGGCGACGATATCGGTGCCACGCACGTAGGCGAATTTGTAACTCAGACCCGGTACGCCATAGGTGCTGAAGTCCAGCTCGTAGCTGGCCTGCCAGGACTGTTCGTCTTCCAGGTTGAAGTCGGAGTAGTAGGAGTTGGCCACGTAGATGGTGGTGCCACCGTCACCGAAGTCGTAGGCATAGCCGGCATCGCCGGTATTGCGCTGGTGGGCCACGATGAACGCGTGGGCGCCGATGCTGTACTTGGCTGCCAGGCTCCAGAGGGTGTTCTTGTCGTCCTGGCCATCACCACCGAAGGCCAGTGCGGCCACAGAACCGTCGTCGTACTTGGTGCGGTAGATGTTGAAGTCGAAGTTCAGCGCCTGCTCATCGGTGAACGGGATGTTGTAGTTCAGGTTGGCGTAATACTTCTTGTACATGTCCTCCACGTCGGAGTGGTAGAGCGACACACTGAGATCATCACTGACTGCATAGCTGCCGCCGATCACATCGATGCTCTTCAGGTGGTTGGGGTCGCGCGCCGGGTCGCCCATCGGGCTGTCGCCGGTGAAGCGGCCGACGTTCAGTTCCAGGCCCTCGATTTCCTTGCTGGTAACCAGGGTGCCGGTGAAGGCCTGGGGCAGCAGGCGGCTGTCGTCATGGGCGAGTACGGGCAGGCTGGGGAACTGGTTGCCGTACTTGAGCACGGTGTTGGAGACGCGCAGCTTGAGCACGCCGCCGGCTTCAGAGAGGTCGTCCACCGGATGGCCGTCGCTGTCGGTGTCGAAGAAGGCGCTGTAATTGCGGCCCCGGCCGCTGTCCAGCTTCACGCCGAGCAGGCCGTAGGCGTCGACGCCGAAACCGACGGTGCCCTGGGTGAAACCGGATTCGAAGGTGCCGATGAAACCCTGGCCCCAGGTCTTGGCGTCGTTCGTACGGTCCTTGAAGTCACGGTTGAAGTAGGCGTTGCGTAGCAGCAAGGTCGCGCTCGCATCTTCGACGAAGCCCTTGGATTCGGATTGCTCGCTGGCGAGGGCGGGCAGGCTGATGGCGGCGGAAACCGCCAGTGCCAGGGCGCTCAGAGGGTTGAGTTGCATCACGGGTGCTCCTGATGGTCGTTTTGTTGGTATTGGGATTGGCAGGAATTCAAGGCGCTATCAATGACCAGGAACAACGACACTGCCCCAGTCGTGACAAGCATACCCATTCATTATCGTTCTGGTGGCCGGCTGTGCCGACGCGATGCGCGCAAACAGTTATCACAGTTCGGATAACTGAAAAAACTGTAATCATCAATTTCATCTATCAATGATATCAATGTTTACGAAATTTACAGGACGGGTATCCTGCCTCCTGATGAAGGATTAACTTGCACAATCGCTTGTGTGAGTTGGAAGATGCTTCATCGAGTTACTCTTTGGTTTAGGCCGCTTCTTCGGAAGCGGCTTTTTTATGCGCGTAGCCATGCAGGGGTTGTCTGGATCATGTCAATGCGATAGGGAAGTTTGCAAAATTGCACTGAGCATTGACATTAAACTTAATCTGTTGATTCACCAACAATTTTATCGGTCTTAAGACAGCTTATCCGAAACTTGTCAAGCCCCATAAAATGTTGCCGACAGGGCGGCTAACAGCTAAATAGAAAGATTCCCATGGGTTGTCATCAATAGTTGCTATCAAGGCGTTTGATTTGGGCGTCGAGGTGAAACCAGTAAACTGGGTCCCGATGAAGATTTTGGCCGGACGCACTTTCTGGTCCTCCGCCAAGAAATGCGATCGGCTCCTCCGCTTCATCGTTCCTTTGGTTTTATTTAATGGCCGCCTTGCCCAAGGCGGCCTTTTTTTTATTTTTGGAAACAGTCACCGAACGCTCTTACCGCCGCCGGCAAGGTGCAGGCGTTCGCCCGCTGCCAGTATGAAAGCGGGCTCATTGGGGAGATGAGGGCTGTGCCTCACCAGGGTATTGATGTTCGAACCGATCTCGAGTTGACTGCCGTTGAACCCGCCAGGAAAACACACCATGTCCGTAGCCGAACTACTGAAGAAACGCATTTCCGTACGCGCGTTCAGTGACAAACCGGTCATTGCGCAACAGGTGCTGGACTTGCTTGAAACGGCGCGCTGGTCACCCTCGGGCGGCAACCTGCAGCCGTGGAAGGTGATTGTGGTCAGCGGCGCCGAAAAACTTGCCGTGGAACGTCTGGCCATGGACACACTCGCGCGCACCCCCCGGGGCGAAGCGGGCGATCACCCTATCTATCCGGAAGGATTGGCCGAACCCTACCGGACACGTCGTTATCGAATCGGCGAAGACCTCTATGCACTGATGGGCATACCGCGTGAAGACAAGACCGCACGGCTGCGTGCGGTGGCGCGCAACTACCAGTTCTTCGGGGCGCCAGTCGGGCTGTTCTTCGTCATTGACCGCTCCATGGGACACGGCCAGTGGGCGCACCTGGGCATGTTCATGCAATCGTTGGTACTGGCAGCGGAGGAGCAGGGGCTATCGACCTGCATGCAGGAGGCGTGGGCGATGGTACGCCAAAGCCTGCATCGGCACTTTGGGCTGCCGGAGCAGGAACTGGTTTATTGCGGCATGGCTCTAGGCTATGCGGATCCGTCGGCGGCGGTGAACAACTTGCGCTCCGAGCGCGCGCCGGTGGAGGAGTTTGCGGTCCTCAAGGGATTTGATTGACGGGGGCAGGGCTTAGCCGTGCAGTCATTTGGGGGTCGTGTTCACGGGAGGGAAGGTTCGAGACATACCCCAGGCGTTATCGGAGGTCCCATCATGATGGATAGCACATCGACTCACTGACTAGTTCAACCTGCAAACGCCATCTGCAACGCCTGGCTATGTCTAATGTCGAACTCCAGGACGTATCGGCTACCTCCCGAAGTCGCTGACGTATGGCGCACCGCCCAACCCAGGTGATCTGCCACTCGCTTGACGATGGACAAATTCAAACCAGGCCCGCTACTGGTTTCGCCATGAGCGCATGTTGGTCGTTTGAATGGTCCCCTGTTGGGGGCGTCAGATACCCCGGTCCCGTTGTCCTCGATTGCGATCCCTTCAGCACTCAATTGTATGGTTATTACCCCCCTTTCAGTGTGCAAGCAGGCATTACGAAGGAGGTGGCTCACCGCAATGGAAACCAACTCCGGAATGGCGGGGACGAGCACGTCATCAGTCGCGATAAACTCAATCTCAACAGGTTTTCCCAGCAGCAGCGGCTGGCAGCGCTGCAGTTCCTGCTCAATCAACGGGCGCAAGGCTATACGGAAAAGATGGCTGCTCTCGGGCACCCGCGCCAGTTCCAACAAGGCGCCCATTTGTTGAGCGATGTCCGCAGCGTTTTGCCGAATACACTCGGTCATCGCCTGCAATTTGGGATGATCCTTCAACCGCCGCCCCAGGGCTTCCGCTGCCCCTAGCAAAATAGTCAGCGGATTGCGCAGTTCATGACTGACGTCAGCCGTGAACCAACGCTCGCGCTGGAGGGCCCGGTTAAGTTGATTAGTGCGATCCTCGATCGCACGGGCCAATACGCCGAGCTCGTCAGTTGAATCGAGCCCGGGAAGCCTGTCCTCTCGCTGCTCATCCTGAACTGCGGAGGCTAGTTCGGTCAGGGGCAGAATCACCCGGCTTGCACTAGCCCGCCCAACGAGTAAAGCCATTGCGAGGCCGCCCAGAAACGCCAGGCTCAAGGCAATATAGGTGAGGTCTTCAATCGCTTCGAAGTCGCTTTGGTCATCCACGACGGCATAGCGCTGGCCCTCCGACTCGCCAATCAACACGTGCAAAGTCCGACCGTTTAGACGCAACTCATGGATTCCTGAGTTCAAGCTCCGCAAAGACTGTGGCAGCTGCTGACCGACGAAGAAGCTCAGGTCACTCGCCTGCAGCTGCGTTGTGCTGTACAAGCCTTCGGTCCAGAGTTCGGTTACTCGGACCAGGCGCTTATCGATTAGTTGGCTCTCGATCTCCTCGATCACGAAGAAAGCTGAGCCGGCGAATACTCCACCAATGATCGCCGCTAACAGCACAAAGGCAGCGACCATCCGGCCGCGTATCGAACTACGGTTTTTCATCGGTAGCCACCAAGCAACGACCCGTTGTGGTCATGTTGCACATTTTAGGCTGGGGCAGCGGAGACGCTGAGCCGTGAGCATGCACCAGGCGATGCAGAACCACCCACGCAGGATCAACGGTCGCTGGCGAGAACGCTTGCCTCAATGCTTCCCGGATCCCTGCGTCCGAGGGTCCATCGACAGTCGCAGGGATGGCTGGGGGCAGTGGGACCGTCCAGTTACCGTATCGTTCAAACCACCTGGAGTATCCGCATCATCTCGTGGTCCTCATGGGAGAGGATGTGGCAGTGCCATACATATTGCCCCGACTTGTTGAAGTGGGCTTTTACCCGAACCATCTGGCCCGTGGGATTGCCGGACTCGGGCTCGGGGTTTCCCGGCAACGCGATGACCATGTCCCTGGGGGCCGCCTCGAAGTACTCCGGTCCAACGGGAGCTGGGGCAAAATTTGTGACGAAGGAAATTTCCGGTGCCTCGCCGGTCATACCGTCGTGCTGATGCGTCATCTGCGAGCCGGTGACCTGATACTCGAATACTTGCCGGTCGAGGATCTCGAAGTTGACCAGATGCAGGTGGACGGGGTGTGCGTCGGCGGTGAAGTTGTAGATCTCCCAGATCTCCGTGGTGTCCACGCCCGGAGTTTCGGTTGTGGGTTGGAACCACGCGTACGCGGTGGCGACATTCGTGGCGTTGAGGCTGCCATCCTTGACGGTGCCCAGCAGAGGCTGGAGCCGCCCGAATTCATCCATGCCTTCGAAGAGTGCGACCCTGCGGGTCGAGGCACCGCCGGATACGCCCGCATAACTGGGGAGGCTTACCGGGTTGAAGGTGTCCGGCACCCCGGATTTCGGCTTGACCACATCGAAGGCCATGACCCGGTCGGTTTGGCGATCGTCGAACAGGTCTTCCGGGGCAAGGTCATCACCGAAGGCGCCGCCAAACGGCGTATCGCCCCCGAGGTTTTTCATGATGACGCGGCTACCGGCGGGGACCTGCGAGAAGTCGACGACGACGTCATAGCGTCCGCCTGGCTCGAACACCAGGGTGTCGGTCTGGCGCGGAGTGCCAAGTCCCTGATCGCTGCCAATGACCCAGAAGGGCAGAGGTGCGCCTGCGCTGGGGTGCTTAGGATCCGTGACGTGCGTAGCGACTGCTACGAACTGGAGAACCATGAACCGCGAATCGCAGCCATTCACCAGGCGCAAGCGATAGTGACGCGGCTCCACGTTGGCCTTGGGCCAGATCTTGCCGTTGACGACGATATGATCGCCGAAGAACTCGGCCAGCGCGGTCGGGCCACCGTTGGGGAAGAGTTCGGGAGGTAGTATCGCGCCTTCGCCGGTGATGAAGTCGGCGTAGGCGGGATCGCCCGGAAAGGCCGGATAGAACAACGCGCCCTTCTCGGTGAACATCCGGTCCTGGATGAGATAGGCAAGTTCGTACGGATAGGCGGGGAGATTCAACGGGTTGTCCGTACGCCCCGTATCGAATTCGTCGCGGACGAAGTACTGGCCCGCGAGACCTGCATAGACGTTGAGTCGTGTAATGCCCAAGGCATGGTCGTGGTACCAGAGGTGGTTGGCTGGCACAGCGTTGTTGTAGTGGAAGCGGTCGGTGAATCCGCCTTCAACGAAGTCCCACTGCGGCCCCTTTACCGTGGCATAGGGGCTGTAGAAGAACTCGGGATTGCCGTCGAACTGGAAATCGCTGTTCCCGCCATGGAGGTGGGTGCTGATCGGTACGCCATTCTCCCTGACGCTGAACTGCCGGTAGTCGACGCCGTTGGCCGAGTGTTCGCCGTGCAGCGAGTAGCACCAGTGCAGATTGGTATCGAGAGGAAGCAGGTGCTGCCTGCTCTTAAGTTCGTTCTTCCAGCGCACCAGAGTCTCGTCGGCTCCGCCCGCCGAGCTGCTGACGACCTGGATGGTCTGCCCCGGCCAGCTCACAGTCTTGTTTCCGTACCCCCAGACCCGGGTCCACAACTTCTTGGCACTCTTCGGGTTGATCAGCCCAGTCTGCTGCTCGGTTTCACTGACGCTAATGTTGAAGTTCGGCAGCTTGCTCGGGTGACCGTTACTGTTGAGGTCTTTGAAAAGGAACGCCGGATCCAACGCGTTGGGTGCAAGCTCGACGAACTTCGGTTGTAGCACTGGATCGCTCAGTAAGCCGACATTGGAAAGGAGTGCTACCGCCTGGGCCTGACGTAGAAAGGGGTGGGCGGGAAGCAGATAAGCGCCTGCGGCGAATGCGCTGTACTGCAAAATTTGACGTCTCGTGATCATATCGAAATCTCCCCATGCAAGGGACGAGAGACTGGTGGAGCCCTTATCAGCAATTGGCTGGAGGAAGGGTTGATCTCTTGTGGGCCGTGCTGAGGCGTCTCGAATTGACCTAAATCAACAGTTGAAACTGCGAACTGCAAGTGCATGCACGAACGGTGCTACCAGGGGAGCGAATGGTGTCGGGACTCAAAATACTGAAGTTCCTCTGATCTGGGCGGGATTGTTCAAGATGGTTCTCCATCCGAATCATGTTGGCGATGTGCGATGTGCGATGTGCGATGTGCGATGTGCGATGGGGTAGGGTCTGGTCCTGCCCATCAGCCGCGTCAGCCGCCTCACCGGCCTGCACTGGCACACCCTCAAGACGCTGGATAAACGCCGCCTGGAAGCAAAGGTCGGGGCCTTCGAGCCGGGCGACGTACGCCGCCTGCTTCCCCGGAAAGGCGCGATGAACCTTTTTTATTTCTGGAAACAGTCACTGAACGCTCTTACAGCCGCTGGCAAGCGTTGGTACTGGCAGCGGAGGAGCAGGGGTTATCGACCTGCATGCAGGAGGCGTGGGCGATGGTACGCCAAAGCCTGCATCGGCACTTCGGGCTGCCGGAGCAGGCGTTGGTTTATTGCGGCATGGCTCTAGGCTATGCGGATCCGTCGGCGGCGGTGAACAACTTGCGCTCCGAGCGTGCGCCGGTGGAGGAGTTTGCGGTCCTCAAGGGATTCGACTGAGGACCTATCCGGCTATCTCCATGGGGTTCGACCCGAGCAGGATGGCGGCGCCATTGCCTACCCGCTGCGGCTACGTGCGCAACGCAACCGAACTGGCGGCAGTCGGCTCAGAGTAACGTCTGCAAACCTCTGGGCGATGACAGGTGGGGTCATGCATCAGCCACGACGGGCAACTACGAAGCCGAACAGGAAGGCAGCGGCGGCGCTGGCGCCTATCACTTTCCAGGGCTGTTCGTGGACATAGTCGTTGGTGGCGGTAGCAGTCCTGCGGCCTTGCTGGGCAAGATTGTCGCCCAACTCGCCGATTGATTCCCTGGCCGTTGATATCCGCTCGTTGATTCTGGTTCGGGCTTGCGCCAGTTCGTCGCCGCTGAGCGTTTTGGTCTCCTTGATCAGGTCCTGGACGTCTGCGAGGAGGTTGTAGAAATCGCGTGATATTTCCTGGCTGGCTCTGCCCGTTGTCGAGCCGAGGCCGTTTGATTCGATACGCATGGGGTGACTCCATTGATGTGCAGTGGTGTGATCCGCGTGCGGGCCTTGTCGCGTTCGCTTTATCGAGCCCGGCGCAGTCGGGTATTCATACTGACCTCATCTTCCTGTCTCGTCTGTTCGCTGGGACGCTTAGCTGAGGGGATGGATGTTGCTCAGACCAGGTTCTGCCATACCTCCGCATCGGCCAGCTTTTCCTGGCTGACCTGTTTCTCCTCGCCATGGATTGGGTTGAGTGCATAAGTGCCGTCCACCTCTGAGACGGCCTGCCCCGTTGTATGCGTCATCGCACCTGGCGGGCACTCCACGATCGAAGGCCCGCAGGGCATTAGCCATCTTTTGCTTCTCTACGCCTGCGCCGGCATACGCAGTGCTGACGTCCAGTTCGATGCGCGCGAAGCGGCTCTGTTCGGTGTCGTACAGAAGCGGCCCGTAATTAAGGTCAATGTGGATGTCGGCAGATTGCTGCACTCCGACCGAGTGACAGCAGTCAGACATCTGAA
The DNA here is from genome assembly GCF_038440135.1 of Pseudomonas sp. OTU5201. NCBI lineage: Bacteria > Pseudomonadati > Pseudomonadota > Gammaproteobacteria > Pseudomonadales > Pseudomonadaceae > Pseudomonas > Pseudomonas sp. OTU5201. The sequence continues at coordinate 17,694 of NZ_JASATC010000043.1, forward strand.
CGCGTACATCCGAGGACATCGCCATGAGCTTGGGCACCATCCTGTTAGTCATCCTCATCCTGCTGTTAGTCGGTGCATTACCAAATTGGCCGCATAGCAAAAGCTGGGGATATGGGCCAACCGGCGGGTTGGGCATCTTGCTGATCATCGTCATCCTGCTACTGCTCACCGGGCGGTTATGAGTGGCTTGAAGTCGGCATCGCTCGATGCAACACGAACCGATCAACTGCACCAGGAGCCCTGGATCTCAGACGATTTCACCACCACCGCTGCAGTCTCTGGGCGCAAGGGAGGTACGTATGCAATTCACATCACCCCTTTTCTCGGGTGCCTTTCCTGGATATGAGGTGTCACTGGCGTCGCGCCCGGATGGCAGGGTGCTGATGGTGCTCGCCCGGCACGGAGAGTGCCGTTCAAGCAAGGTCATCGATGCCGAGGCGTTGTCCAACCTGGCAACGGCGAGCAAGGTGATCAGGCAGATCCAGCGCGACCTGAGGTTGCAGGAGGGCAGTCTGAGATGGCACTCGCCGGATGGTCACTTGATAAGTCTTGAGCTGCCCACCTACCAAGGTGGCCCACTGTGGCAACCCTACATCAGGCGCTGGAAGGGGCTTGGCAGCAGCAGGCGATTCTGAAGTCCGAATCGCCTCCTGGGCCGGTAAGCTCGGTGGCGCGGCAACGTCCCGGAAGACGCCAACAAAGAGCTGGCCAGGAATATTGCACTGGGCGTCAGTGGAGTCGACTCCGTGGATAACCAGATCGTGGTGAATGCGTTGAAACCGACGCCGATCGAGAGCGTCAGGAACACCGCGAGGACGCTGGGAATGAAGTCGCCGACAGCTGGATAACGGCCAAGGTGTGAAGAGCGTTCGCTCGACAGAGCTTCGTTACTGACCCAATGCGCTGAAACCTCAGATTCGTCATGGCGCGTCTTGCCGGCTGTGACGCCATGACCCGCAGTTTCCAGGCCCGGTACTGACCACATGGTCCGGGTTCTGGACCGCACGCGTACGATGGCGCACAGACAGCCTCTGGCAAGCGCCTACAAACTGGTCTCCTCGATACAGGTACGAAGTCATTCGTGGAGGTGCAGTCATGGTAGGTGCAATGGTGATTATCCTGCTCATCCTGTGGGCGCTCGGGCTTATCACGTCTTACACGCTGGGCGGACTCATTCACATTCTGTTGGTCGTAGCGCTGGCTGGCCTGGTGTTCCTGATGCTACAAGGCCGGCGATTCTGACGCAGCAGATGACACTGCACCGCGGGTACCGTGGGCGCAGATTTCAAGAGGAGAACTCAAATGCTCCAAACCATTCTGATCGTGTTGTTGGTTCTGTGGGTGCTGGGACTGGTCACGTCCTACTCCATGGGTGGCTTCATCCATATCCTCCTGGTCGCGGCGGTCGTGCTGTTCGTGCTCATGCTCATTCAGGGACGACGTTCATGATTGTGACGCAGGAAGATCGGCGATCTTCTTGCCACTAAGGGGTAGTCCCTGGCCTCCAGGGCCTCGCAAAAAGGCCAACCCTCCTGGTGGTCAGGGCTCAAACCGGATCACGTTATCGATACAGGTTCCGACTTTTCTCCAGGGCCGGGACTGTTCGCCGAGGGCAACGGAAGCTGCCGTGTCTTGTTTCAGGCCGTGCCATCCCCGTGCCCCGATGTGTGCGCGGCCCTGTCCTCGGGCCCGGCTCGCGGTTGCACGAGGCCGCAGGGTTGGCAGTGGACTTCGACATGGTGGTCCTGGCCATCGTCCACCAGGGGTACGCGGCCATCATCGCGCTTTTCGCCATCAAGGCTGACCTGCTGTCTTCCAGGCACGACATCGGTCTGCACCAGGTTGATGTGGTACAGCGTCGAGCCGAAGCGGTAGTCCAGGCGGTACCCCCGCGAGGCTGCCTGCAGCACGGGTGCGAAGCTCAGGCTTGCGCCCTCGCGGTGTACGCCCAACAGGGATTCGAGGATCAGGCGGAACATCCAGCCAGCCGCGCCGGTGTACCAGGTCCACCCGCCACGGCCTTCGTGCGGTGACATGGCATAGACATCGGCTGCCAGCACGTAGGGCTCGACTTTGTACGCTTCGATCGCGCCAGCTAGGCCATGGCTGATCGGGTTGATCATGTCGAGCAGTTCCCAGGCTCGTGCGCTGTCGCCCATTTCGGCGAAGGCCATGCTCGCCCAGACCGCTGCGTGGGTGTACTGACCGCCGTTCTCGCGTACACCGGGTACATAGCCCTTGATATAGCCAGGATCGGGTTGCGAGCGGTCAAACGGCGGTGCAAGCAGCAGGATCAGACGGGATTTGCGCTGCACCAGGTGCTCATGGAGGGAATCCATGGCCTGCCGTCGCCGCTCGGCCGGAGCAGCCCCCGAAAGGACACACCAGCTCTGGGCGATGGAGTCGATGCGGCATTCCTCATTGCCGGCCGAGCCGAGCGGCGATCCGTCATCGAAGTAGGCACGTCGATACCAGGCGCCATCCCAGCCGTGCGTGTCCAGGCTTGCACGTAGCAGCGCCGCCTGCTGGTTGCAGCGCACGGCAAAGGGGGTATCGCCATGCTCCTGCGCGGTCACCGCGAACTGCTCCATGACCGCGTGCTGGAAGAAGCCCAGCCACACGCTCTCACCCGTACCCAGTTCACCGACCCGGTTCATGCCGTCGTTCCAGTCGCCGCCCCCCATCAGTGGCAGTCCGTGGGCGCCGCGTGCCATTCCCCGTTCCAGCGCGCGCAGGCAATGCTGGTAGAGGCTTTCCTGCAGCAGCGAACGCTCCGGCAGGTCATAGTAGGATTCCTCGCCCGCATTCAGTTCACGTCCTTCGAGGTAGCCGACCCGCTCCTCGAGCACGGTCTGGTCGCCGGTTATCCGTACATAGCGGCTGACGGCCAAGGGCAGCCACAGATAGTCGTCCGAACAGCGCGTGCGCACGCCGCGGTCCAGGGGAGGGTGCCACCAATGTTGCACATCGCCTTCCAGGAACTGATGGGCCGCGCACAGCAGCATGTGCTCGCGCGCGCTCGCGGGCGTCGTGTGCAGCATGGCCATGCTGTCCTGCAGTTGGTCACGGAAGCCATAGGCGCCACCAGACTGGTAGTAGCCGCTGCGGGCCAGGAAGCGCGAGGCGATGACCTGGTACAGCAGCCAGCCATTGAGCAGGAGATCCACTGCGGGCTCTGCCGTTTCCACCCGCACTTGGCCCAGGGTTTCGCGCCAGTACTCGCGTACGGCGTGCAAGGCTTTATGGGCTGCACCAGGGGCGAGGGCATTGCGCAGCAGGTCCCTGGCAGCCCCGGCGTCCGGCTCGGCGCCCAGACAGAACACCAGTTCGCGTGAGGCTCCGGGGGCAAGTTCGATGCCGACCTGGAGGGCGGCGCAGGGGTCAAGGCCGCCGCCGCATTGCCCCAGGAGTTGCCCCTGGGCCATCGCGGCCGGTGCTTGGAGATTGCCGTTGCGGCCTATGAACTCGCTGCGGTCAGCGGTGTGGCTGCGGCGTGGCGGGGTCACCGCGAAAAACGCCACCCGTCCGGGAAACTCCATTGAGTAGGCATTACGCGCGAGCAGCGCGCCGCTTTCGCTGTCGAGCTCGGTGACCAGGTGCATGGCGGTCTTGTCCCGCAGGTCGCCCAATACCCACTCGACGTAGCCGGTAACGGACAGTTTGCGGGGGCGGCCGGAAAGGTTGCGGACTTTCAGCAGGGAATACTTGATCGGCGCATCGAGCGCCACGTAGACCCAGAGTTCGCTTTCGATACCTTCTTCGCGGTGCTCGAAACAGCTGTAGCCAAAGCCATGGCGTGTCACGTACGGCCCGCTGCCGCGCCGGGGCAAGGGCGTGGGCGACCAGTAGTGGCCGGTCTCGTCGTCGCGCAGGTAGAGCGCCTCGCCACCGGAATCTCGAACCGCATCGTTCTGCCAGGGTGTCAGGCGGAACTCGTGGGCATTGAGGTTCCAGGTATAGGCATTTCCACTTTCCGAGATGACGGTACCGAACGCCGGATTGGCCAGCACATTGACCCAGGGAGCAGGGGTGGCGACACCGGGTTCCAGCTTCAGCACGTACTCCTTGCCGTCGCGACTGAAACCTCCATAGGCGTTGGCCAGGCACAGGGCGGGGTCGGCGACGCCGGTGGCCGGCACCGGCGGTTGTGTCGGCGGGAGGATGAGGTCCGGGTCGAAGCGCTGCCAGGGCGCCTTGGGCTGCCGGCGAAGTACCTGGTCGTGCAGTGTGCCTGCGGTGTCGCTGAGAATGATCCGCGCGACTGCTTTGATCAGGGTGCGATCTTCTTGCGAGAGCTGTTGCGCCGGCCTCACGAAGATCCCGCCGGGCCGGTCGATCAGGTTGGCCTCGGCGCCAGAGGTGATCAGGCCCATGATCAGGTCCTGCAATTTCTGCCGGTAGCCCGCGCTGTCCTCGTTCCAGATCACCAGGTCGACCGCCAGGCCCTTCTGTCGCCAGTAGGCGTGGGCCTGCACCAGCTGGCGCACCAGCTCGATGTTGGCCGGATCGGCGATCTGCAGCAGCACGATTGGCAAGTCGCCGGAAATGGCCTGGCCCCAGAGGCCGGACTGGTTGCGCTGATTGCTGGTCAGGGCGCCGTTCTTGGCTCGTAGAGCCCCATTGGCATAGAGGATGGACGCAGCCATTTGCTCGTAGAGCCAGGCATCTGCCAGGGATACGTTGAGCTGACGCAGCAGCACCTGACTGTGGGTCCAGGCGAGATCGAAAACCCGGTCGGCAAGGTGGCGGTCGCGGTACTTGTCGATCAGTTGCAGGCAGCCATCGCGGCTGTCGCTGACGCCGCTGACCAGGTCGAGGGTGACGCTCTCGCCCGCATCCAGGGAGATACGGCAGCGGATCGATGCAACAGGGTCGAGGACGGAACCGGAGGCGCCACCCAGCGCCTGCGCGTCGGAATCCATGGCCGCCGGGTTGACCAGGCTGCGGCCCCGGCCGATGAAGCGCGCGCGGTCGGTCTCGTAGGAGATGGCCTCGATGTTCGCCCCATGCACCGCCAGCAGGTGACAGAACCAGGGTGCCTGCTCCTCGCGCGAACGTGGCCGGCGCGTGCAGAGGATCGCCTGGAGTGGCTCGAGTAGTTCGGTCTGTACAAAAAGATTGCTGAACGCCCGGTGCAACGCATCGCTGATGGCCGGTGCCAGCACCACTTCGGCATAGCTGGTGATCTCGATGCTGCGCCGGGCGCGAGCGCGGTTGGTCAAGGTGATCCTGCGCAGTTCGATGTCATCTTCCGGGGAAACGACAATCTCACTGTGGGCGTCGAAGTCACGATGGCGAACGCGAAACTCCGCGCGGGCATCGGAGAAAATAGCTTCATACTGGTCCGGGCGTTTCAGCGTCGGCTGGTGCGCGGCGGACCAGAATTCATCGCTGGCGATATCGCGCAGGTAACAGAACATGCCCCAGTCATCGCAAGTGACGTCTTCGTGCCAGCGCGTGACGGCCATCTCGCGGCAGCGACTGTAGCCGCCACCGGCGCTGCTGACCATCACGTGGTAGCGGCCATTGGAGAGCAGTTGCACGGCGGGCTGACGGCGTCCCGGATCTGCGTATATACGCAGCCTGTTCTCGACGGGACGGGTGGCGGTGCTGCCGGCCTGGAAGTCGTAGGTGTACTGGTACTCCTGCGCGCTCTTGGGCACACGCTCCTGCAACAACAGCGCACTCGCCTGGAACTGCGGATCCGACTCGAAGCGCTTCTGCATGGGACGATCGAGCAACAGGCTGGCCAGTGCCAGCAAGCTCATGCCCTGGTGGTGGGCCATGAACGAACGCACCACTGCAAAGCCTTGTCCTCGGGGCAGGCGCGCCTGGGTGAAGTCGATGGCTTCGTACAGACCATAGCGTCCGGCCAAGCCTTGTGTGGCCAGGGCTTGCAGATTACGGCAGGCCAGCTCAGGGGCTATCAGCAGGGCGAGTGCCGAGGCGTAGGGTGCCACCACCATGTCATCGCCAAGGCCACGCTTGAGTCCCAGGCCGGGTACGCCGAAGGCCCGATACTGGTAATTGAAGTGCGCATCCAGCGTGTTGTAGCCGGACTCCGATACCCCCCAGGGAAGCCCCATCTGCTGGCCGTATTCGATCTGCCGGGCGACCGCGGCGCAGCACGTCTGGTCGAGCAGGGTGCCTTCGTAATTCGGCATCACCAGCAGCGGCATCAGGTACTCGAACATCGAGCCGGACCAGGACAACAGGACCGGTACTCCCCGAGTGCTGGTGAGCAGGCGGCCAAGGCTGAACCAGCTCGACTGGGGCAATTGGCCCTGGGCGATCGCCACGAAGGTGCTCAGCCGTGCTTCGGACGCGAGCAGGTCGTAGTAGCTGCCATCCCGGCGGCGTTCGTCGACGTTGTAGCCGATACAGAACAGGTTGCGCTCGCTGTCATATAGGAAGCCGAAGTCCATCTCCGCGAAGCCGGCCGCTGCCTCGGCCAGGCGCTCGGCATCGCCGATCCGTGCGGCTGCATGGCGGCGCACTGCGGCCACGCTGTCTCGCACCGATTCAGGCCACAGGTCGGCATCGACTTGGGCGAGTTGGCGCCAGGAGGGCAGGGGCGAAAGGTCTGCGCAGGCGGACTCAACGTCGGAGCCGGGCAACTGGCAGAGTCGCAACTGGTCGTGCAGGTCCGCGCATTGTGCGCGTAGGGCTTGCAGCCAGAATGCGGCATCACTGTCGGGCGCAGCTTCGCTGGCCGTCGCCAGTTCCTCCACGCGGTCGCGCAGTGTTTGCAGGCAACCGCAGGCTGCCGCCAGCGATGTCGGCGGCTCTGCCAGTACGGCATCCAGCAGGTCGCGAAGCCTGCGCAGGGATGGCCTCGCGTGTTCTTCTTCGGCGCAAGCGACCTCCAGGACGGCAAGGGTGTCTTCGAGACCACGCAACTGGTTCGCCTGGAATGGGCTATCGTCCGCCAGCGCCAGAAGTCCGGGGCCCAGGGTCAGCAGCATTCCCGCCAGGTTGCCGCTGTCCACGGTCGAGACATATTGCGGGGCCAGGGGCTGCAAAGTCTGGGTGTCGTACCAGTTGTAGAAGTGCCGGCGGTGACGGTCGAGACGCGCCATGGTGGCCAGGGTGTGTTCGCAGCGCTGTAGCAGGCGTGTCGCACTGAGGTAGCCGAAGTCATAGGCGGCCAGGTTAGCCAGGATGGCGGCCCCTATGTTGGTCGGTGACGTGCGGTGGGCGAGGGTAGGGGTGGGGTGCTCCTGGAGGTTATCGGGCGGCAGCCAGTTGTCCTCGGGGGCGACATGCTGGTCGAAGAATGCCCACGTCTGACGCGCCAGGTTGCGCAGAAAGCGCAGGTCTACTGCCGCTGGAGCAAAGCGCTTGGGTGTCGACGGCCTGCTCAGTCGCCAGGCGATGGCGGGGCTGGCCAGCCACAGCAACAGCAGGGGGGCGGCCGCCGCCAGGGCCGCCGGTTTCATCAGCAGCAACGCCGCGAGCAACACGGCCAGTGCCGGGCCGATCCACATCATCCGGTACAGGCCGCTCAGTTGGTTGGTGCTGGTGCGTTCGACTTCCCGTGATGGGCTCCACTGCAACAGCCACGATTTGCTGACGTACATGCGCCACAGCGTGCGGAGGATGGCGTCGAGGCTGTAGTGGCTTTCATGGGGCAGCCAGGCCAGGCTCAGCAAGGCGCGGGAAAAATGCTGGGAGGAGGTGCGCAGGCAGGCGGTGAGGTGCTGCCCCAGCGACATGTCATGGGGTTTGCGCACCAGATCGAGCAATGATGCGAGCAGGGGCGTGAGCATGCCGATGGCGAGTATCGCCAAAGTCCAGCCCAGGGGCTGGTCCACGAGAAGCCAGCCGGCCAGGAACATCGACAGAAACGCGGCGGGTTCGAGGCTGCGCCGCAGGTTGTCGGCGATCTTCCAGCGCGACAGGGCATCAAGACGGTTGCGCTCGTGGCGCCCTTGGGCGTTCGGCGCCCAGGGGAGGGTCCAGGGCAACAGTTGCCAGTCGCCGCGAATCCAGCGGTGACGGCGCTTCACATCACTGCTGTAGCGCGACGGGAATTCCTCGTACAGCTGCACATCGCTGAGCAGCCCGGAGCGTGCGAAGCAACCCTCGATCAGGTCATGGCTGAGGATCCTGTTATTCGGGAACTGGCCGTTGAGGGACCGCTCGAAGGCATCCACCGCGTAGATGCCCTTGCCGATGAACGAGCCTTGTTGGAACAGGTCCTGGTAAACGTCCGATACGGCACGGGTATAGGGGTCGACGCCGGCATCGCTGCCGAGCAGTTGGGCGTATACGGAGCGCGCCGTGCTCGGCAGGCTGATGCCCACCCGTGGTTGCAGGATGGCGTAACCACCGATGATACATGGCCGCCGGGGATCGAACCGGGCGCGGTTGAGCGGGTGAGCCAGGGTGCCGACGAACTGCCGCGCGGCATCACGCGGCAGCTGAGTATCGGTGTCGAGGGTGATGACGTACTGCACCTGACGGAGGATGTCGATCCTGCCGACAATCAAGGAGAAGCGATCCAGGCCGGTACCGCGCAACAGGGCGTTGAGCTCGGAGAGCTTGCCCCGCTTGCGCTCGAAGCCCATCCAGGTTCGCTCAGCCGGGTTCCAGCGACGCGCGCGATGGAACAGGAAGAACCGGTCTACCGCGCCGCCGGGGTATTTGAGGTTCAGCGCTTCGATACACCCTTGCGCCAGGGACTGCAATTCGACGTCCTGCTCCTGAACTTCGGTGCCGGCGTCCAGGAAATCGCTCAGAAGGGCGAAATGCAGGTTGTCGTCGCGGTTGGCCAGGAAACGGACCTCAAGGCCTTCGCACAGCTCGTCGATGTCCTTGGCGCTACCGATCAAGGTGGGCACCACCACCAGGGTGCGAGCCTCGGTGGGGATACCTTTGCTGTAATCCAACCGTGGTAGTTGGTGGGGAGTCACGGTCAGGGTGACCAGCCAGTTCACCAGGCTGACCGCCAACCGGCTCGCCATCAGGGCGGCGGACAGCGCCAACAGGGCCACTGCAATGGTAGGCAGCCCGCTGGCCAGCGCCCAATGGATGAAAGGCCAGGTCAAGCCCAGTGCCAGCGCGATCACCGGGCCCAGATAGAAGAGCAAGGGCGCGCTCCGCAATAAGCGTTCCCAGCGTTCCCGGAGTGTCAGGCGAACTCCCAGGCGTTGTTCGAGTTCAGGCCGTCCGTTGTCGATGAGGTAGTAGCCAACGTGGCCGGCGATCGCCTCGGCCGGCGCGCGACTTGCCAGCTCGAGGGCGGTGCGGGCAACGGCTGATTCCGAGTGTTCGCAGCGCTTGGCCAGGTGTTCGACCACATGCCGATAAAGGTCCCGGGTAGCGAACTCCATGGTGCTGTACACACCGGAGGGGTCCTCTTGCAACGACTGCTCGACATGGCTCATGGCTTCGACGAAGTCACGCCAGTTGGTTGCCGACAACAGGCGCAGGCTGGCAATGCTGTTGCTGACGGCTACCTGGTCGGCGGCTTGCTGCTGGGCATCAGCCGATACCAGGCGCTCGATGCTCAGCCCGGATTCGGCCAGATGCTGTTCGATCCAGCTCAGCGGCAATGCCAGCGCCGCGCTCTGACCTTGCAGGCGGCGGGCCAGTTCGGCGACGAAGGAGCTGGTCATCGGCGGCGAAGCGCGCGCCATGTCGGCCACTGTCAACACCACGCTCTTCGGGTCCTGCTCGGCAGTCTCGGCCAACCGATCCGCCCAGTCATCGGCCAGGTTGCGGTCATCCCAGTTGGCCATAACGCGTGAGGCCACGCGGCGCAGGTTCTCGATCAGCGCCAGGCGCAGCATGATGGGAATAGCCCAGAGTTCGCCGAGCTTGAGCGGGGTCGTCGCCTGGTAGGCGCTGACGAATCGACTGAGGCTGTCGCAGTCTACCCGTCCATCTCCGTGGGAAATGGTCTCCAGGGCGATGTCATAAACCCGCGGTAGCCCCTCAGAGCCGCCGGTAGCCAAGTGCGGCAGCTCCCGGCAGTAACCCGTCGGAAGGTGTTTCCGGGCGGTGCGGATCTGCTCTTCGATGAGGTAGTGGTTGTCCAGCAGCCATTCCCCGGCGGGCGTAATGCGCCGGCTCGACAGCGCGGCAGCCGTAAGAATCCTGCAACTGCTGGCGAGGGTCGCTTCGTTGTCGGCCAGCCGCTGCAACAACCCGTCCGGCTTCCTGAGGGGGCTGAGCCGGTGCAGCCCAGCGAGGAGAGGGCCATGCTGCTCCATCTGTTCCGCGCTGAAGAGGTCAGAGCGCAAGTCGGGCTCATACTCGAAATGTTGGAAGGCCGTCCGCCAGCGCGAGAGCAGGGCGTTGAGAGTGGGTGGCCGGAGCGATGCCAAGGTATGCAAGATATTCATCGCAGTAGTCGCCAATAGCGTCGGAATGCTCGTGCGCATGCCCGGCCGCTGGGGTCACGGCACGCAGTGCCGCAACCCCATCATGCAGCTACCCGGGTCACGTGCTGTGCAAAGTTGCCTGATCGAGTCTGGGTGGAGAGTCCACAGGCGTCTGTCTGCTAGCGCACATAGGTGGACGTTGCGCCGTTCGCCGGTCGAGCGGGGATTCCCCGCGCATTTTTCCCTGAGGTAGCCATGCACACTGACGCGGCGGCAACGTTCTTTGCGGACGTCTCGCCGAGTTCCCTGTTAGAGCGGTGTCTCTTTTGCCACTTCACGGGGCTGATGTGGAACCAGCGATTGGATGCCCGGCTGAATTCGCTGGCGTCTGAATAGCCGAGTAGTCCTGCGATTTGCGCCAGGCTGATGGACGGGGCAGCCTGCTCATCCGATTCGGATCAGCCCCTGGTGAGCGCACTTCTCCAACAGCCGGATAACGATTGTGACGTGATAGGGGCTAGTCGCTCGGCGCCTGCTGCTGGGGAAGAGGGAGAGACACGGATTTCGTAGAGGCAAGGAACCAGCTGCCGGCCTTTTGATCTGGCATGAGGGACCGAGCAGCCAGCAACACCGTTGAATGCAACGGCGGTATTGCTGGCTGCCCGGCTTCAAGTTGACGCAGCAGTTAACGGTGAGGTGCGTAAAGGGGAGCTCCATCGACTATGGGACGTGCGATTGACTCTCCGGATAGCTTGCGAATCGCCACGTAGAAGATGGGTGTCAGGAACAGACCGAAGAGCGTCACCCCCAACATGCCCGCGAACACCGTGACCCCGGTGGCCAGGCGAATCTCGCCGCCGGCGCCCTGGCCTAACAGCAGCGGCACGGACCCTGCGATGAACGCGATGGAGGTCATGATGATCGGGCGCAGGCGCAGGCGGCACGCCTCGATGGTGGCCTCTAGGGTCTCCCGTCCCTGCATTTCCAGCTCCCGCGCGAACTCCACGATCAGGATGGCGTTCTTGCAGGCCAGCCCTATCAGGACCACAAGCCCCACCTGCACGAAAATATTGTTGTCGCCACCGGTCAGCCAGACGCCGAGGAGCGCGGAGAAGATCGAAGCCGGCACGATCAGGATCACCGAGAAGGGCAGGAGCCAGCTTTCGTACAGCACGGCAAGGGTCACGAAAACCAGCAGGATGGCCACCGGGAAGACGATGATCGCGGAGTTGGACTGGGTGACCTCCTGGTAGCTCAGGTCCGTCCATTCCAGTTCGATGCCCGCTGGCAATACCTTCGCAGCTATCTCGGTGATCTTCTCGATGGCCTGGGAAGACGACATCACTGTTGGATCGGTTCCGCCGATGAGGTCGGCAGCCGGATAGCCGTTGTAGCGGATGACCGGATCAGGGCCAAAGCTCTGCTCGACGCGCACGACCGAGGAGATGGGTACCATGACGCCCCGGTTGTTGCGCACTTGCAAACTCTCGATGTCGCTCACCTTCTGCCGATAGGCAGCATCCGCCTGGACCATGACGCGGTACACGCGGCCGAACTTGTTGAAGTCGTTGACGTACACCGCGCCGAGATAGGTTTGCAGGGTCTCGAAAATATCCTTCACGGACACACCCTGGACCTTGGCCTTTACCCGGTCTACCACCACTTCGAGTTGCGGGATGTTGGCCTGGTAGGAGGTCACCGGATAGGACATGCCGGGCGTGGCGGCGATCTCTGCCTGGAGTCGGGTCAGGGCGGCGTTCAGCGCCGGAAAGCCCAGACCCGCGCGGTCCTTAAGGTAGAGGGAATAGCCCGAGCCATTGCCGAGCCCTTGGATCGGCGGGGGCATCAAGGCATAGGTGTAACCGCCCTTGATCTTCGAGAACTTCTCGTTCAGCTCCGCCGTGATCTCCGTTGCAGTGCGGGTCCGCTCGTTGAAAGGCTTCAACACCACATAGGAAGCCGAAACGTTCGGCGTGTTCACCGTCTGCAGCGCATTGAAGCCGATGTAGTCGGAAACCAGCTCGACGCCTTCGGTGGAGCGAGCCGCATCGCTCATCTGCCGCGCTACCTCTGCCGTCCGCGACAGCGAAGCACCGCCCGGAAGCTGCGCGCCACTGAAGAGGTAGAGCTTGTCCTGGGTCGGGATGAAGCCGGCAGGAACCTGGTTGAACAGGTAAGCCGTGCCGCCCAGCAGGACCAGGTAGAACGACAGGAAGATGCCGCGCCTGCCCAGCGTTCTGGCTACGGAGCGGCCGTAGCCGTTGGAGCTTTTCAGGAAGAAGCGATTGAACGGCGTGAAGAGCCAGCCGAGGCAGGCGGAGATCAGCCTTTCGAACCTGTCCTTGGGCGCCCCGTGGGGCACCAGCAGTTTGGCTGCCAGGGCGGGCGAAAGGGTGAGCGAGTTGATGGCGGAGATGACGGTGGAGATGGCGATGGTCACCGCGAACTGCTTGTAGAACTCACCGGTGATCCCTGAGAGGAACGCCATCGGAACGAAGACGGCACAGAGCACCAGTGCGATGGCGATGATCGGGCCGGACACTTCCTCCATGGCCTTGTGGGCGGCCGCCTTGGGTGTGAGCCCTTCGGCGATGTAGCGCTCCACGTTCTCGACGACCACGATGGCGTCGTCCACCACGATGCCGATGGCCAGCACCAGGCCGAAGAGCGTCAGGGTGTTGATGGAATAGCCGAGCAACAGCAGGAACACGAAGGTGCCGACGACAGACACCGGCACCGCCGCCAGCGGAATGAGCGAGGCTCTCCAGGTCTGCAGGAAGAGGATGACGACCAGGATGACCAGCACCACAGCTTCGATCAGGGTGACCTTCACCGAGCTGATCGAATCCCGCACGAACGTAGTGGGGTCCCACACGGCCTGGTACTTGACGCCTTCGGGGAAATCCACGGCGAGCTTGTCGAGCTTGGCGTAGACCGCGTCGGCCACTTCCAGGGCGTTGGCGCCGGGGGAAAGGAAGACGCCGATGGTCGTGGCGTTCTGGCCGTTCTTCTGGACGCGCATGGTGTAATCGCCGGAGCCCAGCTCGACGCGCGCTACATCGGCAAGGGTCACGACCTGACCTTGGTCACCCACCTTGAGCACGATCTCCTTGAATTCGTCTTCGTTTTTCAGGCGGCCGCGAACGCTGATGGGAATCAGGAAGTTCGTGGAAGTCGGCGAGGGTTCCGCCCCCAGCTGGCCGGCGGATGCCTGGGCGTTCTGTTCACCGATCGCGCTCACCACGTCGGATACGGCAAGCCCGCGAGAAGCCAGCTTGTCCGGGTCCAGCCAGACGCGCATGGCGTAGTCGCCGGCACCGTAGAGTCCGACGTTGCCGATACCCTGGATTCTGGACAGCTCGTCCTTGACGTTGAGGGTCAGGTAGTTGCGCAGGTACAGGGAGTCGTACTTCGGGTCTTCGGAGAAGAGGCTCACATACATCAGCGGCGTGGGCGACTGCTTCTGGGTAGTCACACCGTACTGACGCACTTCCTCCGGCAGCCGGCTCAGCGCCTGGTTGACCCGGTTCTGTACCCGCACTGCTGCAGTGTCGGGGTCTACCGAGGGCTGGAAGGTGACGATGATCTGCAGGGTGCCGTCCGAGCCCGAAACGGACTTCATGTACATGATCCCCTCGACCCCGTTGATGGCTTCCTCGAGTGGTGTTGCGACGGTTTCCGAGATTTCCTTGGGATTGGCGCCGGAATAGACCGCACGCACTACCACGCTCGGCGGCACCACTTCCGGGTATTCGCCCACCGGCAGCTGCGGAATGGACACCATGCCCAGCGCGAAAATCACCAGGGACAGCACGATCGCGTAGATGGGTTTTTCAATGAATATTTTCGAGAAGTTCATGGCGGCTCACCTGCGGCTACATGGTGATTTCGACGGGGGCAACGACAGCGCCCGACACGGGCACTCTATGCAGGCCGTTGACCACGATGCGGTCATTCTTCGAGAGTCCTTTCGATACGATGCGAAGACCGTCATCGGTGAGCGCGCCGAGGACGATGTCCTGGCGGCTGACGGTGTTGTCTTCGGCCAGCACGTAGACGTACTTCTTGTCCTGGTCCGTCAGGACTGCCTTGTCATCCACCAGGATGGCATCCGCCTTTCCTGCGTTGGCCAAGCGCACTCGCGCGAAAAGGCCAGGCGTGAATTTGCGCTGGGTGTTGTCCAGGGTGGCGCGCGCCCGGATGGTGCCAGTCTGCGGGTCGAGCACGTTGTCGAGGAAATCCGCCTTGCCCGAATGAGGGAACCCTTCTTCGTTCGCCAGCCCCACGCGGACGGCAACGCCGGACTTGGATTCCTGACCTTGCGCATAGCTCAAGAAGCTTTTCTCGTCCGGATCGAAGTAGACGTATATGGGGTTGATCGAGACGACCCTGGTCAGCACCGATTGGTCCGCGACGGCCAGGTTTCCGAGGGTCAGTTGCGCGGTGCTCACCTTGCCGTCGATGGGCGAACGCACCTGGGTGAACTCCACGTTCAGCTTCGCCACCGCAACAGCGGCCTTGGCTTCTCTGACTGCGGCTTCGCTTTGCAGCAGGGCCGACCGCTTGGCGTCGGCGGCATCCCGGGAAATGGCGCTCGTGGGCAACAGGCGTTGGGCGCGCTGGTTTTGGACCTTGGCCAGGGCGAACGCCGCCTGGGCCTGTTCCAGGCGGGCGAGGGCGCTGTTCAGTTCAGCTTCGAAGGGGCGGGGGTCGATCTCGAACAGCAGGTCGCCGCGTTTGACTTCGCTGCCTTCGGCGAATGCGATCTGGCGGATGTAGCCGCTGACTCGTGGACGAATCTCGACGGCGTCGGTTGCCGCGATGCGCCCGTTGAACTCGTTCCATTGCTGGGTTTCCTTGTGCACCACTCGCGCGACATCGACGCTGGGGGCGACGGACGGTGCCGGGGTATCGGCCACGCCTTCCTTGCAGGCGGTCAACCCCAGCGAAAGCGCGACCAACAGCGCGATAGCGGAAAACCCGTTGCCGGTTGCCGGGACGTACTTCCGAACTGAAGTTCCTCTGTTCTGGGCGGGATTTTTCACGGTGGTTCTCCGTCCGCATCATGTTTGCGGTGCGCGATGGGTTAGGGGCTGGGCGTGCTTATCAGGCCGTCTTGAGCGCCTGACGAAGTGCTTAGGGGTTTACGCGGCCGTCCCTGGCATGGGCGTTTCCGGGCCACTTGAAGGCTTCAAGGAAAGCACCGGTTGCTGCCTAGCGGCTGATGGACGAGGCGTGGCGGGCGTCGATCTGTTCGATCAGGCGATCGCTGCCACCCTCGGCAAATACCGGGGCTGCAGTACCCACGACGGCACAAATGAACAGGATTTTGAGGGCTTTCATATCGATCTCCGGAACGTGATGTTCGAGTAAGGGTGGCGCTCTCGTTTCCATCGAAAGTTGCGAGAGCACCGATTTCCGCGCGCAACCGGGGGAGGCCGCGTTGCCGCTGCAGGGCGAACTAGGGTTTCAACTTGACGGGCTGGACGAGCGCCTCTTTGCCGTCGGACAACAGCCAGGCCACCAATGAAGCCGGTTCCGAAGCGCTGGCATTGCGGGTGACACGGTGCAACTGCATGGGGCTTTCGTACCAGGCGTCGCCCGCCTTGAAGCGCTGCGGAGCATGGCCGTCGAGGGCAGATTCCACTTCACCACTCAGCACCACCACGAAGACGTGTCCGGGGTGACGATGGGGCGTTGAGGTGGCGCCAGGGGCAAAGTCCACGCGTACCGCAGTGGCCGTCCTGTATAGCTGGGGCGGCAGTGTGGTCTGCGCGACCGGCGTGACGATTTCGTCTCCGGCACCGCCGCTCCCGTGGGCCAGGGCAGCGGTACTGAGCAACCCCATGAAGGCAATTCCGATGGTCTTGGTGAGCAGGTTCATGGCGCTAACTCCGGCTGCATCGCAAAGCCGACGCCGAAGCGGTTCCAGGCGTTGATCGCGGCAATGACGAAGGTGAGTTCAGCCAGCTCCTGCTCGGTGAACACGGCGGCCACCTGTTCGTAGACCTCATCGGGCGCATGACGCGTGGCAACCAGAGTCAGCGTTTCGGTCCAGAGTAGGGCGGCGCGTTCACGATCGTCGAAGAACGGTGTTTCCTTCCAGACGCTAACCGCCATCAGACGCTGGAGGCTTTCGCCTTCCTTGGCCGCATCGGTGGTGTGCATGTCAATGCAGTAGGCGCATCCGTTGATCTGAGAAGCGCGAATCCGTACCAGCTCACGCAGGGAACGCGGCAGCACCGATTCGGATGCGGCTTTTTCGAGGCCCATCATGGCCTTCATGGCTTGTGGAGCGGCTTGGTAGTAGTTGAGGCGTTTGGAACTCATCGCTGAACTCTCCAGAGTGGCCGAAGGATTTCGGCTCTGGAGTGAACTTTATTGGTCGAATAATCGTGGATAAACTAGCTTCAATCGTATTCATTGTGCGGAAATCAGGATAATCATGGCCTTCGATCGATTGGAAGCAATGCGTGCCTTCTGCCGGATCGTGGAGGTGGGAAGCTTTACCCGGGCAGCGGAGGCGTTGAACGTAGCGAAGACCACCATCTCCGGCCAGATTCAGGGGTTGGAATCGTTGCTGGGTGTGAAGCTGCTGCACAGGACCACGCGACGAGTCACGCCTACCACGGATGGCGCCGCCTACTACGAAAGGGCTCGCTCTGTGCTGGATGATCTCGACGAACTTGAGGCGTCGGTTGCCCGGAGCCGCAGCGTGGCACGTGGGAGGGTGAGGGTTGAGATGCCTTCCGGCGTCGCGACTTGCCTTGTCATCCCGTCACTACCGGAGTTCACAGCACAACATCCGCAGATTCAGCTGGATATCGGGTGCAGCGAACGAGTGGTCGACCTGGTCCAGGAAGGTATCGACTGTGCTTTCCGGGGTGGCCTGGTCGCAGATCAGGACCTGGTGTGTCGCCCTGTGGGGCTGATGCGCTTCTGCCTCTGTGCTTCGCCTCTGTACCTGATGAACGCCGCGCCCATTCTCAAGCCCGACGACATGCTGCATCAGCGGTATCTCGGTTTTACCTTTCCTAGCTCAGGCAAGCAGATGATCCCGATATTGCGGCGAGGCGACGACAGCTTCAGGATCGAACAACTGCCGGCAATGCGGTTCAATAATGGCGGCGCATACATCTCGGCCGGGTTGGCGGGCCTTGGCATCGTTTCGGTTCCACGCGCGGAGGCGAGTCCCCATTTTCAGTCGGGGGCTCTGGTGGAGGTCCTGCCTGACTGGGAGATGGACGGCATGCCGATCAGCCTCGTGTATCCCCCGACACGGCATTTGTCTGCGCGCGTCCGCGCCTTCGCAGAGTGGGGAGCAGCGCTAATGGCCAACGATCCGCTCTGGACGACGAAACGCTAGGCCCAAGGCACGTGCTTATTGAACTGTGCGGGTCGCGGCCGCCTATCAGGGCTGTTCTTTCCGCCACGCTGGGTGCGGATTTCCTGTCGACCTCACGCCAGAACGCCTGATTGGCGATACCGCCTATGGCAATGCCCCGATGCTGACCTGGATGGTCGAGCGCAACTAATCTTCGTCCTGCTGCGCGACCCGCTCGCGTTGGCGCTCGCGCTCCGCCTGCTGGAGTTCCACATCGCTGCGGATCTGGGCGTGACTGATCAGTGCGAAGATGAAACTGCCGCCGACGATGTTGCCGGCCAGGGTAGGGGCGGCGAATACCAGCCAGAACTCCATCCAGCCCAGCTCGCCCGCGAACACCAGGTAAGCGGCCTCTACCGAGCCGACCACGATGTGGGTGAAGTCGCCCAAGCCCATCAGGGTGGTGATCATGACGATGATCCAGAACTTGGCGTTTTCCTGGGCTGGGATCATCCAGACCATGGTGGCGATCATCCAGCCGGAAACAACGCCACGGGCGAACATCTGGATGGTGTCGTTCTCCATCAGCTTGCGACCGATTTCGAGAAACGCCGCGTCGGTTTGCGCGTCGAAGATCGGCAGCCTGAGCATCACGTAGGCGACCAGCAGGGTTCCGACGAGGTTGCCCGCCAGTACCACGCTCCAGAGCTTGCCCAGGCGGCCGAAGTTACCCGGCGTGGGTTTGTTCATGACGGGGAGTACCGCCGTCAGAGTGTTCTCGGTGAAGAGTTGCTGGCGGGCCAGGATCACCGCGAGAAAGCCCGCCGAGTAGCCGATACTGGAAATCGCCACGGCACCCTCAATGCCATCCAAGCGCGCCCGCAGTAACCCCATGCCCATCATCGAAAGCCCCATGGACAGGCCAGCCGCAAGTGCTGACCACCACAGCGCGGCCACCGTACGTTGCAACTCCTGGTCACCCTGCAAACGGATGATCTCATGGACCACCGCGGCTCGCGGCGACTTGCCCTTCTGTACTTCGCGCTCTTCGCTGGGGGAGAGGGCGGGAGTTTTGTCGCTGTTGCTCTTGTCCATGGCGATAACCTTTGCAGGATGGCTACTCACTTGTGACCGTGCCCCGCGTGAGTGGACTCCATGCCATCCATCGCAGCACCAATGACCGCTGGGGAAATTACCTGAACGATCATCACCCCGAGCACGTCGGAACCTGAGGAGGCCCGTATCGGGTCAGCCATCCACCTACTGGTCGCAGCTGCGGCAAGGAGCAGAAACACATGGAACTCACAGAAGATCGCAAAGAGATCGTTCACACCCTCAACAATCTCATTGAAACCAGCAAGGACGGCGAAGCGGGCTTCAAGGTTTGTGCCGATGACGTCAAGCGACCGGACCTCAAGCAAGTGTTCATGGAGCACTCGCGGCAATGCGGTACGGCGGCAGCCGAATTGCAAAGGGCGGTGTTGGAACTCGGCGGCAAGCCCGAAGACAGCACCAGCGTCAGCGGCGACCTGCATCGGCGCTGGGTAGACCTGAAATCCCTGGTGACCGGCAAGGATGAGGAAGCCATCCTCAACGAAGCCGAACGCGGCGAGGACGTGGCCAAGAAGCACTATGCCGAAGCGCTCCGCAAAAACCTGCCGACGGATATTCGCGCAATCGTCCAGCGGCAGTACGAAGGCGTGATGCGCAATCATGATCAGATCAAGGCGCTGCGCAACGTAGAGCGTGCCAGGGGCTGACCCGTATAGCGTCGGTATTCGT
The DNA here is from genome assembly GCF_038440135.1 of Pseudomonas sp. OTU5201. Taxonomy (NCBI): domain Bacteria; kingdom Pseudomonadati; phylum Pseudomonadota; class Gammaproteobacteria; order Pseudomonadales; family Pseudomonadaceae; genus Pseudomonas; species Pseudomonas sp. OTU5201. The sequence goes on from NZ_JASATC010000043.1 coordinate 37,128, forward strand.
GGTGCTGGACGCGCCCATGGCCCGGTCTTGCACCGGGCCTTTTAATTTGAGCAAGGCAGCGAAGGTCGCCGTGGCCATCAATGGTGTCCGCCACGTGAAGAACGGCCTGGTCCACAAGCCCGGTCCTGTAAGCGCCGGGCCTCTTGCTTGCCACCTGCCATAGCGCTTACAGGCCGCTGGAGCCCGCGGGTTTGACAGGCTGATAGTAGGCATGAATTTCCTTTTGCCATGCCTGGTCGGCCATGTTGGGCCAGTGGCTCTTGTCGAAGCCTGGCGCCTCCTTGAGGCGATCCTTGTCGACGTTCAAGGTAAAGCGCTTGTGTTTCGTATCGAGCGTCAATGCTTTCCAGGGGACCGCAAAGAGTTTTCCTCCCATGCCCAGGATTGGTCCGAAGGACAGGACCGCGTAGATCACTCGGCCCGTGCGCATGTCCAGCATGATCTCCTTGATGTCGCCCAGGTCTTCATCCTTGAGGTTGTAGACATCGTTGCCGATCAGGGTGTCGGCCCCCATCAGCTCAGGCCCGGGTCCTTGCCTGGTTTCCGGGCCCAAGTCAGTTTCGTTGGTGCGGTACATGCCGAAGGTGTCTTTTTCCACATAGTTCATAGTGATCTCCAGTCGCAGCAATGATGTCGCTTGCCCATCGATTGAGCGGACTCAACCGTCGTTCGTGAGATCTTCCCTGAGGTCGCCATAGTGCTCCTGGATCTTCCCGGCGGTGTCTTGCACTTTGCCTTTGTTCTCCAGGGTCTTGTTGCCGATGATCTTGCCGGTAGCTTGCTTGACCTGGCCTTTCACCTGTTTGACCTGACCTTTCACTTGATCTTTGTTCATGGGGTGCTCCAGCAGTGTGGGTGAATGAAACGCGCCGGGGTTCTGGCTCTCAGCGCCCGGCCGTCCAAGGATGAGCACTGCTCCCTGCAGCGTCTGTACGGAAACTCACATTGCCATTCCGACGAGCTGAGTCGATGGAGAGAAGCAGTACGCAGGGGGGATGCTCCGCGCGACTAGATCATCTGGGCGATCAGAACGGAGTTGGTATAGATCAGGCTGCCATCGCTGGCCCGATGCCCGACCAGGTGGAAATGGCCGCGGTGACTGTCCGGGTCCAGATAGACGCGCAGCTGGCAATCGGACAGAGGGCTATATTCCACAGGCATGCTCAGGTCCAGGGTCGTCATGTCGACATCGACCATGACTTCGGACAGGTGGCTCTTCTGCAGGTATTCCTCGGCCTGCTCCAGGCGTAGATGGTCGTTTCCAGTCAGGTAGAACTGGATATCCTCCACCGGGGTGGACCGCTGCCCGCTGCTGGTCTTGCACCAGCCTTCGATGGTCAAGGTACTCATGGCTCTGCCCCCTTGGGCTGATGCCCGGCCGGGATTGGCTGTGAAGACCAGCGTGGCAGCCTTCACGCGACCGGTCGGTACGCTGGCCAACTTAGCCGTTCCCTTAACTGGTCCTGCCGCTACTCATAGAAGTGCGGTCAGGGCAGGTGCAGTTGTGATTCTGTTGATAGCCCCGACGGTTTCATCCACTACCTGCTGGTTGTGGCCACCGGAGCGCTGGTGTTCCTGATCATGCAAGGCCGACGCGTCTCATGCTGTCGTTGTCAGCTCCGCCTCGCGTTTCCGGGCCGTAGATGCGCAGAGTGCGCGGTGCGGGCACCCTCGTTACTGCAACCGCAGTGTGGATCTAGAACCGGGTTTTAGCGGGCTCGCTTAACTGGCCGGGCGCGCAGGGACGTAGAGCAGCAGGGGCCGCCAGAAGGTCTGGCTTCAACGTTGTCGGTCGAGGTCGCGCCGCTCGAAAACACCATGATCGCGCCAGCAGCCGAGACCACCACGGCGCCGATGCAAAGCTGCAGACCTATCACTGTTCTCTTGTTGTGCCGCGGTACTTCGGCCTTGGTCTTGGAGCTTCCGCCGTGGGCCTTGGTGACCTTCTCTTCTGGGGGGCATTGTCTTGTTTCCTGTTGCAAACCGATAACCGCGCAACGTCCCGGCGGCAGTAGCCTGCCGCCGGGGTGCCGAGCGTCGATCAGCGCGTTGCCCTGCTATTTATTTGCGGGCGTGACGAGTTCCTTTTCGTTGCTGTCGAGAATGAACACGGCCTTCAGGCGAGCAGGTTCCGTGTCACTGGCGTTAGCGCTTACCCCGTGAAACGAGCCAGGCTCTTCGACGAAGTGTTCGCCGACCTTGTAGACCTTCTCTGGCGAGCCATTGACGCTGCTGCGCACCGCGCCTTCAAGGACCGTGGCATAGATGAAGGCCGACTTTGGATGGGTGTGGGAGGGCGACGCGCCGCCCGGCTCGTATTCGACGAGCACAACTTTCATGCTCTTGCCAGGGACGTTCGGCAGAGGGTGATCGAATACCACCGTCACCTTGCCTGGAGCCCGGTCGCCAGCCGACGCGGGGGTAATCGAGAAGACTGCAAAAGCTACGGCTAAGAAAAGTCGAGTGAGCATGACAATTCACCTTCGAATGTATCTGTGGTGAAAGCGCGGCCCACTGCCGGGCCGACGCTTTGCGGATTTGTTCATGGGTCTGACGTGTCCAGGGGATTGTTATTATCCGACCTTGACTTTCGACTCGGCGAGCCAGTCCTCGAAGCGGATAGCGCCGAGGCGTGCGTTCTTGCCGGGGGTCAGTGATCGATCGTCGAGAAGGGCGCCGAAGTAGCGCGCACGCACGTCCGGTACGACCCTGCGCATGTCCTGCGTTAATCGCAGGAAGCGCCTGACCATTTCGTCAAGCGGCACGGCCTCGGGACCGGCGACTTCGAGCGTGCCGTTGACCGGCGGTGCGACCGAGACATCGGCGAGCGCCGCCGCCACGTCGTCGGACGCGATCGGCTGGAACAGCGCCGGCGACAGGCGAATCTCCTCGCCGACGACGGCTGCCTGCGCAATGCCGCCGACGAATTCGAAGAACTGCGTGGCGCGCAGAATGGTGTAAGGAATACTGGACGCCTTGATGATGTTTTCCTGGGCGACCTTCGCCCGGAAATAGCCGCACTCGGGAAGCCGTTCGCTACCGACGATCGACAGGGCGACATGGTGGCGGACGCCAGCCGCCGCTTCGGCAGCCAGCAGGTTACGGCTCGACGTCTCGAAGAATTCGAGGACGGCCTGGTCCTCCCACGACGGCGCATTCGCCACGTCGACGACGATATCGGCACCCTCCATCGCGTGGGCCAGGCCTTCGCGGGTGATGCTGTTCACGCCCGTGCTGGGACCGGCTGCGAGTACGTCATGGCCGCGCTCGCGGAGGTTCTTCACAACTTTCGATCCGATGAGGCCAGAGCCTCCGATGACGACGATTTTCATGGGGTCTCTCCGCTTCTCGACGGCAACCATTGCCGTCGGTGTAGAGAGAGAGTGCGCGCGCGCTGCAGGGAAGTCCTTGTACGTGCCTTGAGTTTCCCTTCGGGGAAGCTTGGTTATTCGTCCAAGTAAATGGTTGTTCGACTGGCATCCCATGCCGTCGGCGGTGCAGCCAGTTGCGCGCCGCCGCATTATCACCTTCAGGTACTTATCACCAGTCGTCCGCGGCCCAGAGCCGAGGGCGCCAGGCTAGGAGATACTGACCTTGCAATACGTGTTTGGAGGACCAGGAATGCCGGGAACTGGCCTTGCGCGGGCAAGTTGTGGCCGTCGACCCGCAGGAAACGCCTCCATCCGCGCTCGTCCTCCCGGACAAACCCTCGCGGTGCCGGGCGTCTCGTCGGCATTGGGCCGAGCGATTGACCTGTGGGCGCTACATCTGCCCGCGCCGCTCTTGCGATGCTGACCCGTTACGGCAGCGTGAGCCCTATGAGTGCCGACTCGAAGTTTCCGCTGTAGGTCGTACTGCCGGCCGGTATGGACGCCTCGTGTGGAGGAATCGAAACCGTGCCCTGCGGATCCACGAGCGCTCCCGCAGGGGTCGCGACGGTGAACTTCGGCGAGGACAGTTTCAGCGACGCGTCCAGCAGCGAATACGGCGGGCCCTGGCTCGTCGTCGCCGCAAGCCGCACCGTGTTGTCGGCCGCAGCCGCGACCCCGCCGCCGGTCTCAAAGCCGGTGCCACCCCAGGTTGCCGCGGCCGTCACCTTCTTGCCCGTCGATTCCAGGCGCGCGACGAATGCATCCTGGGAGCCGACGCCCAACACCGTCGTTGTGCCGGCGAGAAGAACCGAGCCGTCGGGCGCCACCGCGATGCCTTCACCTGTATCGCCGCCCTTGGTGCAGCATTCCTTGCCGAACAACAAGCTACCATCGGAGCCGATCTTCAGGACCAGCGCGGCGATGCCGACGATGCCGCCCTTCGCCGCCTGGATGGCGCCAGCGGTGTATATGGACCCATCCGCGGCGGCGGCCATTCCGCCGCGCGCATCCACGACCTCGCCTGCCCCATACGTCCGTGCCCAGACCAGGTCACCCGCTGGCGTCAGCTTCAGCACCATCACGTCGAACTGGGAGAGATCGCTTCCCCGCAGTTTAGAACTGGCCGCGTAGATGCTGCCGTCGTCTGGCGAGACAGCCATCGCCTCGAAGCCGGCAGCATTGTCCCAGAGCCGTTGCCAGACAAGAGTGCCCGTCGGATCGAATTTCAGGACGAACACCCCGGCGGAGCTCGGGCCGAAGCTGGTTGTCCGGCCCGCGACGTAGACGGAACCGTCGCTGTGCGTCGCCACGGCGCCGGCGCTATCGGACTGGGTACCGCCCCAGGCCCGCACCCAGAGCAGGTTGCCGTTCGGATCGAATTTCAGCAACACGGCGTCTCCGCCTCCGTCCGCGGTGATGCCGGCCACGTAAACTGAACCGTCGGTAGCGACCGCCACTGACGCATCCGTCACCCCGACGATGGTCGGGCCGTTCCAGATCCGCTGCCAGACAACCGCTCCATTGAAGACCTTGACGATGAACATTCGCGTCGCGGGCTGGCCGAACGGGTCGAAGGCAAAACTATCCGTCGAGCCGACGAGGTACGCGCTGCCGTCGGCGGCCGTGGCGACGGCGGTTGCGACTTCGGCTCCAGTTCCACCCCATGTTGTCTCGGTGAGCAAGACCTGCCCGTGCGCCGGCCTTTGTACAAGAGCCAGCAGGACCAAAACCAAGCTTGCAAACAGCACCTTCCCGACCGCGATTCCATTCCGTCGTGTTAGCGAGGGACGAACGCAGGTATGCGTCATGGCGTTTCTCCTGTTAGGAGCGAAAAGGACCTGGAAGGCGCAGGTGGGATATAGCCGAACCGCTCGAAGCGAGTCGTCGGCCACCCGCTGCACGCCACGACAGCGCAGTACGAGCAGCACGAAGGTTTCCAGGTTGCCAACCCTCAAGTGTAAAACAGCGTGCAAAACATTCCAGATATCCGGGGTAAACAGCGTCCAATAGTTTCCCCCCTGGGTATGCAACCCTGCAGCCTTTAGCCGATGTTGAAGCCTGGGGCTTGGTCGCGGAGGAAAAGCTACTCGATCGACGTAAGGCCGGACCATTCAATGGACGGGGATCGTTGATCGCGGTAACAAGCGTGGGTAACCGGCTCGGCGGTAGAAGTACAGGAGGCGATGTCGCTACGGCATGAGGATGGGGGGCTCGGAATAAGACAATTCCACGGTTTCGCCTTGCCGAATGGCTCAGCGAAACCGATTCGTGCCGATGGCCCCTCGCAACGCGCCGATGGCCATCTCGCGCAGCAGGGTGATGTGCGCCCCGCTGGAGAATTGCTGTGTGTGAAACCGCGAAGGCAACTGGTTGAGGAGGAAGACCATGCCACGGGCCACGCTACGGAGGGCCGGGTCGTCGACGCCGTGGGCAAGCTGCCTGAGCGGTGCCAGGAAGTGCTCTTCGTAACGTTGGCGCAAGGCCAGGATGTTGCCCCGAAAGCTGTCGCCCAGGTAGTGGAAGTCATGTTCGGCCAGTTGGAAGTGCGCCGCCATGGTCTGGTGCAGGTCGAGATGGGCATCCACCAGTGCGTGCAGGCGCAGGACGGGTGTCTGTATGCGGCGCTGTACTTGGCCGGCGTTGGCGAGCAGCTCGGAGTAGAGGTCCTCGATCAGTTCCTGCAGCAAAGCGTCCTTGCTGTCGATGTGGTGGTACAGCGAACCCGCCCGAATACCCAGGCAGGCGCCCAGGTCACGCATGCTGACCTGGGCGAAGCCGCGTTGGGAGAAGAGTTCCAGAGCCTTGCCGAGGACGTCGGCATGCCGGTCGCCCTTGGCGCGGGACGGCGTCGAGGTGGATACCGCGTTGGCTTGGCCATGTCGCATCACGTCGTGCCCCATAGGTAGGTGGTGCATATGTTCCGGAGCTGGCGGAAAGCCAGGGCGGGTTTACACCTGGAATTGTTTCAGGGTCTGGTTCAACTGGTTGGCCAGCGTTTCAAGATGACGGCTGGACTCATTGGACCGGTTGGCCGCCAGGGCACTTTCTTCGGCCAGGGAAGCGGCCTGCGTCACATTCCGGTTGATGTCCTCGACCACCTGGGATTGCTCCAGAGTGGCACTGGCGATGGACGCATTCAGGCCCGTCAGGTTACGCAAGGAGAGGGCGATTTGCTCCAGACTCTTGCCCGCCAGGCGTGCCTGCTCGACTGTAAGCGCGGACGCTTGGCTGCTTTCGTCTATCACCTGTACGGCGGCTTCTGAGTTGGCCTGCAGGCGCTCGATCATCGTCTGGATTTCCGCCGTGGATCTCTGTGTGCGTTGCGCCAACAGCCGGACTTCGTCCGCGACCACGGCGAACCCTCGACCTTGTTCACCCGCTCTCGCGGCCTCTATGGCGGCATTCAAGGCCAGCAGGTTGGTCTGCTCGGCGATGGCGCGGATAACCTCCAGCACGGTGCCGATCTGGGCGCTGTCTTGGGCCAGTGACTGGATGACATCCACCGCCTTGCCGATGGTGCCGGAAAGCTGGTCGATCTGTTCCAGGCTGCTGTCGATGTTGTCCCGGCCTCGAAGTGCCTGCTCTTCGGCATCGCGCACTTCGCTCGCGGCGTGCTCGGCGTTTCGTGCCACCTCCTGCACGGCGTAGGAAAGCTCCTGTACTGCGGTGGCGACCAGCTCCATCTGCTGCAATTGCTGCTGGTTCTGGCGCTGGGCATCGCCGGCAATGACTCCGAGGGATTGCGAGGCCTGGTCGAGTGAGTCGGCAGTTTGCAGCGTGTGGCCGATGACGCCGCGCAGCTTGCGGGTGAAGGCGTTGAAATGACTGCCCATGGCGGCCAACTCGTCGCGCCAGTTATCGTCCAAACTGCGTGTGAGGTCGGCTTCGCCGCTGGCGATATTGGCCAAGGCACTGACCGCTTCGCGCAACGGAGACGCGATGCTGCGGGCAATCAGCATGACGAGGGCCGCGAGCAGTAAACCCGTCAGGAGCAGAATGCCCAGGGCGCGGAAGACCTGCATACGGAATTCGGCCTGCACATCGTCGACGTAGATGCCCGAACCGACTATCCAGCCCCAGGGTTTGAATAGCTCGACGTAGGACACCTTCTGCACCGGCTCATCGGAGCCGGGACGTGGCCAGCGGTAGTGGACCAGACCTGCACCGTCGCGTTTGGCGATGGCCACCATCTCATCGAACAGCGCTTTGCCATCCGGGTCCCGCGTGCCGGCCATAATCTTGCCTTCGACCTTGGGGCTGGGGTGCATGACCATACGGGTGTCCAGATCTTCCAGCCAGAAGTAGTCCTCGCCGTTGTAGCGCAGGCTGCGCATCAGCTCGATGGCCTGTCGCTGGGCCTGTTCACGGCTGAGTTTCCCGGCGCTTTCCTGCCCCTGGTAGTAGCGCAGGATGCCGCTGGCGGTCTCGACGACGTGTTGGGTCTTCAGCGCCTTTGCGCTGTGCAGGTCGCCAAGGTTCTGGCTCAGCATCAGGCCGGCGAGAGCCAGCAATAACACGAGGGCGGTCAATAGGATTAGCGACAGGCGGTGGCTGATGGAAATATGGCGCAGGCCGGGCATGGGCGTGGTCTTCTTGTTTTTGATGGGCGATATCCGGGGCAAGCCCTGTACCCGCGCTTACCAGACCTGCCGGAAAACCGCGCCGGAGCTGTCGTCCGGCATGCAACAGTCCGGCCGGCTGCTCTTGCGCCTGTTTCCGAATGAGGCAGCCGTTGTCTCATGCCGGTAGTCGGCTAGCGCAGTGGCTCAATGCGATAAAAAACCGGGCGCTCCACGGGAGCGGAAACGCCCGGAAAGCGTGGGTGACTCAGAGTAGGTAGCTGGCCAGTTCGCGGGCGATCACGAGTCGCTGCACTTCGCTGGAGCCTTCGTAGATCTGCGTGATCCGGGCATCCCGGTAGTACTTCTCCACCGGGTAGTCCTCCAGGTAGCCGTAGCCGCCATGGACCTGGATGGCGCTGGAACACACCTGCTCGGCGATTTCCGAGGCATACAGCTTGGCTTGGGAGGCTTCCGACAGGCAGGGCAGGCCAGCGCTCTTCAGGCGGGCGGCATGCAGGATCATCAGGTGCGCGGCATTGAGACGGGTCTGCATGTCCGCCAGCAGGTTGCCGATGCTCTGGTGCTCGATGATTGGCTTGCCGAACTGCACCCGCTCGCGGGCATAGCCCAGCGCCGCTTCAAACGCCGCACGGGCGATGCCCAGGGCCTGGGCGGCGATGCCGATGCGGCCGCCTTCGAGGTTCGACAGGGCGATGGCCAGGCCCTTGCCGCGTTGCCCCAGCAGGTTGGCTTCCGGGACCACGCAATTGCTCAGGGTCACGGCGCAGGTGTCCGAGGCCTTTATGCCCATCTTGTGTTCGCTGCGATCGACATCGAAGCCGGGCGTGTCGGTGGGCACCAGGAAGGCAGAGAGGCCTTTCTTGCCCAGTTCCGGGTCGGTCACCGCGAACACGATGGCGAGCTTGGCGCGCTTGCCGTTGCTGACGAACTGCTTGGCGCCGTTGAGCACCCAGTGGCCGTCCACCAGCTCGGCACGGGTGCGCAGGTTGTGCGCCTCGGAACCGGCCTGGGGTTCGGTCAGACAGAAGCAGCCGATGGCCGCGCCACTGGCAAGTTGCGGCAGCCACTGGTCCTTCTGCGCCTCGCTGCCGTAGTTGAGGATGGGGCCGCAGCCGACCGAGTTGTGGATGCTCATCAGGGCGCCGAGGGCGCCGTCGCCGGCAGAGATTTCCTCCACCGCGAGGGCGTAGGCGACATAGTCGATGTAGGTGCCGCCCCATTGCTCGGGCACCACCATGCCGAGCAGGCCCAGTTCGCCCATCTGGCGCACCAGTTCGTCGTCGATCCAGCCGGCCTTTTCCCAGGCCTGGGCGCGGGGTGCCACTTCAGCGCGGGCGAAATCCCGCGCCATGTCGCGGATCATGCGCTGTTCTTCGGTGAGTTCGAGGTCGTGCATCGTGCTTGTTCTCCCGCAGGATGGCACCGTCAGGCGGTGCGAAGAGGTTTACCGGCGGCGTTCGGGAAGCCGCTGAAGAAGGACAGCACCCGCTGTTGGGTCAGTTCCGCCAGGGTCGGCGGATTCCAGCGTGGGGTCTTGTCCTTGTCGATGATCAGGGCGCGTATGCCCTCGATGAGGTCGCCCTTGTCAAACCACTGGTCGTCCAGGTGCAGTTCCAGGGCGAAGCAGTCGCCCAGCGACAGGTGGCGGCCCCGGCGTAGCAGTTCCAGCGTCACGGCCATCGCCAGGGGCGAGCGGTTATCCAGCACGCGCACGGTTTCCTCGGCCCAGTCGCAGAACTCGGCGCAATCCTCGGCCAGCAGCGATTGGCGGATGGCATTGATATCCGGCTGGGCGAAATGCCGGTCGATGGCCGGGCGCAGCGCTTTCAGCTCCGAGCCTGGAATGCGCTCAGCGGCCAGGGAACCGAGCAACTGGGCGAGGTTCTCCCGTGGTGCGTAGCTCCAGTTGAGGTTGTCCAGGGCCTGGTCGAGATCCGCAATCCGTTCGCTGGGCAGGCAGTAGTCGGCGAGGCCCGCGTACAACGCATCGGCTGCGCGCACCTGGCAGCCGGTAACGCCCAGGTAGATACCCAGCTCGCCCGGCAGGCGCGGCAGGAAGTAACTGCCGCCGACGTCCGGGAAGAAGCCGATGCCGACCTCCGGCATGCCCATGCGCGTGCGCTCGGTGATGACGCGCAACGAGGCGGCCTGCGCCAGTCCCATGCCGCCGCCGAGGACGAAGCCGTCCAGCAGCGCCAGGACCGGCTTGGCGTAGTTGTGCAGGTACTCGTCCAGCGCATACTCCTCTTCGAGGAACACCTGGTGCTGGTTGTCACCGGCTGCATGGCTCTCGTACAGCATGCGGATGTCGCCACCCGCGCAGAAGGCCTTCTCCCCCGCGCCACGAATGACTACGGCGACGATGTCCGGGTCCAGCTCCCAGGCCCACAGGTGTCGATGCAGCTGGCGCACCATGGGCAGGGTCAGGGCATTAAGCCCGGCCGGGCGGTTCAGCGTGAGGTGGCCGACGCGGTTGCGCACACTGGCCAGGATCGGCGCCTCGTCACTCATGCTCAGGCTTCCCGGCGGAACAGGTTGATGATCGCGGAGAAGTCCAGGCCGCCGTGGCCTTGCAAGCTGAAGGTCTGGTACAGCTGCTGGGCCGCAGCGCCGAGCGCGACCGGTTGTTTGGCGTGGCGCGCGGCCTCGGTGGCCAGGCCCAGGTCCTTGAGCATCAGGTCGGTGCCGAAGCCGCCACTGTAGCCACGCGAGGCGGGGGCGTTCTCCAGCACACCGGGGAAGGGGTTGTTGATTTCCGAACTCCAGCAGCGGCCGCTGGAGGTATTGATGATGCCGGCCAGTACCTTGGCGTCCATGCCCAGGGCGACGCCCAAGGCCATGGCTTCGGCGACGCCGACCATGGAGATGCCGAGCAGCATGTTATTGGCGATCTTGGCGACCTGGCCGTTGCCGGTGTCCCCACAGTGGACGATGTTCTTGCCCATGGCGGCGAGCAGGGGGTGGGCCTGGTCGAAGGCGCTGTCGGTGCCGCCGACCATGAAGGTCAGGGTGCCCGCTGCGGCGCCGCCGGTGCCGCCGGAGACCGGTGCATCGAGCATCGGATTGCCCTGGGCGGCAGCGGCCTTGGCCACTTCGCGGGCACTCAGCGGGTCGATGGTGGAGCTGTCGATCAGCAGCACGCCCTGGCCGACGTTGGCCAGCAGGCCATTGGCGCCCAGGTAGACGTCCCTCACGTGAGCGGCGGTGGGCAGCATGGTGATGATTGCGGCTACACCGTCACGGGCCAGTTCAGCCGGGCTGCCTGCCGTGCGCGCACCGAGCTCCACGAGCGCGGCAGTCGCCAGCGGCGAGGGGTCGAACACGGTGAGCGTGTGGCCTGCCTTCAGCAGGTTGCGGGCCATGGGGCCGCCCATGTTGCCGAGGCCAAGGAATCCGATATGCATGTTGGCGTCCTCTTGGAGTAGTGCCGGAAAATTCGGTCAGCGGTGGGTGAAGTTCGGGGCGCGCTTTTCAACGAAGGCGTTCATGCCTTCCTTCTGGTCGGCGCTGGCGAACAGCGAGTGGAACAAGCGCCGTTCGAAGCGCACGCCTTCATTGAGTCCCAGTTCGAAGGCGCGGTTGACGCACTCCTTGGTCATCATGGCGGCGGGCAGTGATTTGCCGGCGATGCCGCGCGCCACGGCGAGGGTTTCGTCCAGCAGGGATTCGGCCGGCAGCACGCGGGCCACCAGGCCTGCACGTTCGGCTTCCTCGGCGGTCAGCTGGCGGCCGGTCAGGCACAGCTCCATGGCCTTGGACTTGCCCAGGGCATGGGTCAGGCGCTGGGTGCCGCCGATGCCCGGGATGACCCCGAGGGTCAGCTCCGGCAGGCCGAAGCGGGCGTTTTCGGCGGCGTAGATGAAGTCGCACATCAGCGCCAGTTCGCAGCCACCGCCAAGGGCGTAGCCGGCGACCGCGGCAATCAGCGGCTTGCGTCGTGCACCGATGCGGTCGGCGGCGGCGAAGAAGTCATCCAGGTAGATCTGCGGGAAGCCGAAGGCGGACATCTCCTTGATGTCGGCGCCGGCGGCGAAGGCCTTGGCCGAGCCGGTGATCACGATGCAGCCGACTCCGGCGTCGCCCTCCAGTTGGTCGAGCGCCTGGTTCAGCTCGGCGACCAGCTGCGAGTTGAGGGCGTTCAGTGCCTTGGGCCGGTTCAGGGTGATCAGGCCGACACGTTCCTGTACCGAGACCAGCAGGGTTTCGTATTCCATGGTGTTTCTCCAGGCGGGGGGGGGGGGGGGGG
>NZ_JASATC010000044.1:0-43766 GCF_038440135.1 Pseudomonas sp. OTU5201
AATGGCCATGCCGGTTCCTCGACTTGTGGGAGAGATCTTGTGGGGGCGAATTCATTCGCTATGCCTGCGTTAGCTGTTGCGAGAGATTTACCCTCTGGCCAAGAGCCCCTACGGGCAATGCAGCTGCCTGCAACACGCAATGCAGACATAGCCAATTCATTCGCCGAGCAGGCCGCAGGCCAGCTCTACCCCCGCAGACAATTCTCCCGATCCGGCCCCTGGAAAATCTGTCCGTATCCGACCCGAAAATGCACCTGCCCACCGCCCTCGCCCACAGAATCCGGGGATCATGCTGTGGATAAGCTGTAGAGCCACCGCCAGGGCCCTTGCGCCACGCCACTTGCAGCCAAGTGATCATTTCTTGAGCCATTTCAGATGCTTGGCGAAGCGAATGCCCCCAGAAACTGTGCAATGGGCTGTGGATAAGGTGTGGGCGCAGCTCCCGGACGGCGGCGGGTCAAGCCTTCCCGGCGACTGATCAAAAAACGTACACACACGCCAGGAAATTAAACACACGCTTAAATTTTGTAACCCGCGCCAACCCCGGCTTTGGCTGCTGGTATAAAAGTTTCCGTTCAAATTATGAGCAGCCCGAAACCCAGGCTAACGTTCAAGTCACAAGAGCAACGGAGACCCGCCCCATGAATCCCGGCACCCAGGCAGAGGCTGATTTCATCGTCCTGCCCAGCGACACCGCCAAGGCCCTGCCTCTTTCCCCAGACGACGATTTCCCCGAGGTGTTCGCCACCTCGCGCATGATCGCCCTGATGGAGCTGGCGGCATCGCGCTGCATGCGTCCCCTCTTGCAGGACGGCCAGCTTTCGGTGGGCGTCGGTGTGGATATCCGCCATCTCGGCGCCACCCCGGTGGGCGTCCGCGTATCGGCCCGCGCCACCTTCCTCGGTCAGGAAGGCAAGCTCTACCTGTTCAAGGTCGAAGCCTTCGACGAGGGCGGCCTGATTGGTGAGGGCCTGCACAGCCGCGCCATCGTCGCCACCGACCGGCTGCTCGCCGGGGCCCATTCCCGCAACCAACGCTGAACCGAGTTCCCCATGACACGACCCGATGCCCGGCCCCGGCGCTTGCGGCTGCCAGACGGCCGCACCCTGGCCTACCAACTCTACGGCGCCAGCGAAGGCCGCCCGCTCTACTACTTCCACGGTTTTCCCGGCAGCCGCCTGCAAGCCGCGCTGCACCATGAACAAGCCCTGGCGGCCGACGTCTGCCTGGTAGCGCCGGATCGGCCCGGTTTCGGCTGGTCCGACTACCAGGCCGGCCGCAGCATCCTCGGCTGGGCCGAAGACGTGGCCTTCATGGCCGATACCCTCGGCCACCGTCGCTTCGGCGTGCTCGGGGTGTCCTGTGGCGGCCCCTATGCGCTGGCCTGCGCACATCGATTGGGTCAACGCCTTGACTACGTCGGGCTGCTGGCCGGCATGGGGCCAATGGACATCCCCGAACTGCGCACGACGCAGTTGCCGGCACTCAAGCTGATGTTCGGCCTGGCCCGCGTCCACCCCAGGCTGGCCAGTCCGCTCCTGGCGCTGGACAGCCTGCTGTTCAGGCATAACCCGGAACGGGCGGTAAAGGCGTTGGCCGGTCTGCTGGCCGAACCGGACCGCCTATTGCTGGCAGCCGCCCCAGAGGCCGCAGGGGATTTCGCGGCGTTTCTCGCCGAAGCCTATCGCCAGGGAATCCGCGGCGCCTGCACGGAAGCCGCGCTGATTGCCTCGCCCCGCCCCTTCGCGCTGGAAGACATCCGGGCGGCCGTGCACCTCTACCAAAGCGGCCTCGACCGCCACGTACCGGCGGCGATGGGTCGCCACCTGCAGGCGCGGCTGCCCCACGCGAACCTGCGTCTTTATCCACAGGAAGGCCATCTCTCCATCGTGATCAACCAGTTCCCCCAGGTCCTGGCGGATTTCAGTCATTCCAAGCAGAACGAGGCAGCCTGACATGAGCGACACCCTCACCTATCGCGGCGCGGTCTATCCCTGGCACTGCGACCACATGGGCCACATGAACGTGATGTGGTACGTCGGCAAGTTCGACGAGGCCACCTGGCAGCTCTTCACCCTGCTGGGCCTGGCACCGTCGCGCCTGCGCGAGGAGAACGCCGGCATGGCGGCGGTGGAACAGCAGATCGAATACCGCCGCGAATTGCACGCAGGCGATGTGGTATCCATCCACTCCCAGGTGCTGGAGATGAAGGACAAGTCGATCCGCTTCCGTCATGAGATGCGCAACGACGAAACCGGCGAAATCGCCGCCGTCACCACCCTGGTGGGCGTTCACCTGGATACCCTGGCGCGCCGGGCGCGTACCTTCCCCGCCGATATCCGCGAGCGTGCCGCCGCCTGGCAACCGGCCGACTGAGGTCTATCCCCATAAAGCGTGGACGGTCCTGTGGACAAACTGTGGGATCGGCCACACAGCCCGCGTGTTGCCTGGCCCGCCACCGACCGATCAAATTTCGATCAGCCGTTCAGCTGGCTCAGGCAAGCCTGGGAAACCTTCAGCAGGCGCTGGTGGGTCTGCTCAGGCAGCGGGGTCTTCTGATCCTTCAACGTTTCCAGCTCGGCGCTGCTGAACTCGCTGCTGACCTGGTCAGCCGCACAACTGCAGTACCGCTGCAGCTTGTCCTGCGCGATGCTGGCCTGGGCGCTGGTCTTGCACTCCTGGATAAAGTGGTCGCGCTCACCGCTGGGCCACTCGGCGGCAACGACCGGCAAGCCTATCAGGGCGGGAACGAACAGGGCGATCAGGGTTGCGTAACGCATGGCGGTTCTCCTTCCTGGGTGGGGCGTCGCCTTTAAGCGCGCTCTTGGGTTCTGAGGTGCCTTGAGAGGGTTGAGTTCCCGGCTCCTGACCAGGCGCCGATGGCAGAAAAGGATGTCGCCTCGAGCGAATCCCGCGCGTCCAACCTGGCGTAAAGTTAGCCTCCATACGCCTGTGCCTGCAGGCGAACGGACAGAAGGACCAGGACATGACCGACCAGACCCAGCAATTCGCCAGCGACAACTACTCCGGTATCTGCCCGGAGGCCTGGGCCGCGATGGCCGAGGCCAACCACGGCCATGAGCGCGCCTATGGCGAGGACCAGTGGACGGCCCGCGCCTCCGACCATTTCCGCCAGTTGTTCGAGATCGACTGCGAAGTCTTCTTCGCCTTCAATGGCACCGCCGCCAACTCCCTGGCCCTGGCCTCTCTGTGCCAGAGCTACCACAGCGTAATCTGCTCCGAGACCGCCCACGTCGAAACCGACGAATGCGGCGCGCCGGAGTTCTTCTCCAACGGCTCAAAGCTGCTGCTGGCCAAGACCACCGACGGCAAGTTGACCCCCGAGGCAATCCGCGAGATCGCGCTGAAACGCCAGGATATCCATTACCCCAAACCCCGCGTGGTCACCCTCACCCAGGCCACCGAAGTGGGTACCGTCTACCGCCCCGAGGAAGTCCGCGCCATCAGCCAGGTGTGCAAGGAGCTGGGCCTGAACCTGCACATGGACGGTGCGCGCTTCTCCAATGCCTGCGCCTTTCTCGGCTGCTCGCCGGCCGACCTGACCTGGAAGGCCGGGGTGGATGTGCTCTGCTTCGGCGGCACCAAGAACGGCATGGCGGTAGGCGAAGCCATTCTTTTCTTCAACCACGACCTGGCCGAGGACTTCGACTACCGCTGCAAGCAGGCCGGCCAACTGGCCTCGAAGATGCGCTTCCTCGCCGCGCCCTGGGTGGGCCTGCTGCAGGACGACGCCTGGCTGCACTACGGCAGGCATGCCAATGCCTGTGCACAACTGCTGGCGGAACTGGTGAGCGACGTACCCGGCGTCAGCCTGATGTTCCCGGTGGAAGCCAACGGCGTGTTTCTGCAGATGTCCGAACCGGCGCTGGAGTACCTGCGCGCCAGGGGCTGGCGCTTCTACACCTTCATTGGCGCTGGCGGTGCCCGCTTCATGTGCTCCTGGGATACCGAAATGGACCGCGTGCGCGAGCTGGCGGCGGATATCCGGGCGGCGATGGCGGTTTGAGCCCAGCGTGACCGAGCACTGTAGGGGCGAATTCATTGGCCAGGAGTAGCGCAGCTGCCCTGTTTAGCACGGCCGGGCAGACCTCGGGTCTGCTTGGCGAGTGAAATCGTCCCTACGTGTTTCCGCCCTCATTTCGCTGCCTTACCCCCGCTTTCCGTGGACCAACCTGTGGACAATCTGTAGACCCACAGCTGCAGCCCACGTCCGCCGCGGCCTTCTGCCTTCTGGATATTTCCTGATCTATTTCAACAACTTGCCACCTCTTCCACACAAAATCTGTGTAGCGAAAGGTACACAAGCTGTGGAAAACAGCCTGTAGACCTCGTCCCACCTGAGGCACAGCAACTTGATCACTTAATGACCAGCAGCCCGCGCCACGACGATTACCCCCAGCCGCTGTGGATAGTCCTGTGGAAATGTTGTTGATGCCGCTGTATAGCTCAGGCCCCGTCACTCCTGGCGCCCTGCCAATTTGATGCACTAAAGGACCCGCCCGCCAAAAACTTGCGCACACAATCCGTGCATATCCCTGTGGAAAAGCCGTTTGTAAATCAACTGGAAGCAGCAAACACGGGCTGTACAGAGCATCGATCAGTTGTCGCTCGACCGGAGTTTCTTCCCATGGGGCGGCCTGAAAGTCATCTCTAACAGTGGAAAACCGCGTTTTTACTCACAAAGCCAGTGGAGTCTTCTGTGCATAAGCTGTACAGAGCCCTTGCGGCGCCAGAAACGGCGCGGCTTAGCGGATCTCGTACATTTTTCGATCAAGATCAATACGTTGCGGCAAAACCCGAGCATCCGGAGCAGCCATGGCGCACCTGCCTATACTGGAAACACCCCAGCGCGCGGAGGCACTCATGGCGAACTACTCGGTGGAATCCATTCGAACGATCGCCCTGGTCGGCCACGGCGACAGCGGCAAGACCAGCCTGACGGAAGCCTTGCTGCACCGCAGTGGCGCCATCCCCAACGTCGGCACTCTGGAGCGCGGCGACACGGTGTGCGACTTCGACCCGCTGGAGCGCGAGTACCGCCATTCGCTCGCCTCGGCCCTGGCCCACTGCAGCCACGCCGACGCCGAGCTGAACCTGATCGACACCCCTGGCTACCCGGACTTCATCGGCCAGTCCATCGCCGCCCTGGCCGCGGTAGAAACCGCGCTGGTCGTGGTCAATGCGCAGAACGGCATCGAGCTCACCACCCGCCGCATGATGACCATGGCGGCCGAGCGCGGGCTGTGCCGAATGCTGGTGGTGAACAAGATCGACGCCGAGCGGGTGGACCTGCCGGCCCTGCTGGCCAATCTGCGCGAGGTCTTTGGCAAGGAAGTGCTGCCGCTCAACCTGCCGGCCGATAGCGCTAGCCGCGTGGTGGATTGCTTCTTCACGCCTGCCGGCGAAGCTGACTTCTCTTCTGTGACCGACGCACACCAGGCGCTTGTGGACCAGGTGGTGGAAGTCGACGAGGACCTGATGGCCCGCTACCTGGAACAGGGCGAGATCGCCCCGGAGGAACTGCACGAGCCCTTCGAGCGGGCGCTGCGTGAAGGGCACCTGATCCCCCTGTGCTTCACCTCCGCACGCACGGGCGCCGGCGTGGCCGAGCTGCTGGATATCCTCGCGCGCCTGGCGCCCAACCCCACCGAGGGAAACCCACCGCTCTTTCTCAAGGGCGAGGGAGCGGACGCCAAGGCCTTCCGCTCCCGGCCTGACCCGCAGCAACACGTGCTGGCCCACGTATTCAAGGTGGTAATCGACCCTTTCGTGGGCAAGCTCGGTATCTTCCGGGTGCACCAAGGCACCCTGGTGCGGGACATGCAGCTGTTCGTCGGCGACGGCCGAAAACCCTTCAAGCTCGGCCATTTGCTGCGCTTGCAAGGCAAGCGCCATGAGGAAGTGACCCGGCTGATACCGGGCGACTTCGGCGCCCTGACCAAGGTGGACGACGTGGAGTTCGACTCGGTGCTGCACGACTCCCACGACGAGGACCAGATTCACCTCAAGCCCCTGGATTTCCCAGCACCCATGCAGGGCCTTGCCATCGAGGCCAAGCGCCGTGGCGACGAGCAGCGCATTGCCGAAGTGCTGAACCGCCTGCAAGCCGAAGACCCCTGCGTGAAACTCGACTACCAGGCCTCCACCCAGGAGACCGTGTTGCGCGGCATGGGCGAACTGCACCTGCGCTACCTGCTGGACCGCATAACCGGTTCGTACAAGGTGGAGGTGGAGACCCGTCCACCCAAGGTCCCCTATCGAGAAGCTATTACGCGCCCTGCCGAGGGCCACAGCCGGCACAAGAAGCAGACCGGCGGTGCGGGCCAGTTCGGCGAGGTGTTCCTGCGCGTCGAGCCATTACCCCGGGGCAGTGGCTTTACCTTCATCGATGAAGTAAAGGGCGGCGTGATCCCTTCCCAGTTCATCCCCTCAGTGGAAAAGGGCGTCCGCTCGGTATTGGCCTGCGGGCCGCTGGCCGGGCTTCCGGTACAGGATGTCAAAGTCACAGTCCATGACGGCAAGCACCACCCGGTGGACTCCAAGGACATCGCCTTCCAGGCCGCCGGGCGCAAGGCCATGCTCGCCGCCCTGCGCGCGGGCGGCGAAGTGGTGCTGGAGCCCGTAGTCACCGTCGAAGTGACGGCGCCGGAGGCAAATCTGGGTGATATCACCACTGACCTGATCGGCCGCCGCGGCCAGGTGACCGGGACCGAGTCCCTGTCCCAGGGACTGGCGCTGGTCTTCGGCCAGGTGCCCCTGGCTGAACTGGACGGCTACGCCGGGCGCCTCAAGGCCATCACCCAGGGCCACGGCGCCTTCAGCATGGTTCTCAGCCACTACAGCCCCGCCCCGCAGGATGTGCAGCAGAAACTGGCAGGAACCTACAAGGCGGTGCAGGAGGAGGATTGAACCAGCAGGTGGATGCGCATTTCTTTGTGGGGGCGAATTCAATGGCAATGCCTGCCCTTTGAAATATCAGGGGGCAGCTGCGCTGCCCTTGACGAATGAATTCACTATGTCTGCGTTAGCTTGTAGCGAGAGAATTACCACCGGGCCAAGAGCCTTGTAGGAGCTGGCTTGCCAGCAAAACGGGGCCATTCGCTGGCAAGCCAGCGCCTACGGGCAATGCAGCTGCTTGCAAACCGTCATGCAGTCAGAGCCACTGAATTCGCCCACACAATGACGGTGCCACTCAGACCAACCCCTCCGCTTTCAGCGCCTCCTGCACAGCCGGACGACTCGCCACGCGACCCTGGAATTCCAGGAGCTCGGGGCAGTCGGAGATGTCCATTCTCAGGAAGCCCGCCCAGTTCGCCACGGTGAAGAGGTAGGCATCCGCTGCCGTGAAGTCGTCACCGGTGAGGAACTGCCGGCCACGCAGCTGCTCCGACACCCACTGCAGGCGCCGGTGCGCCATCCCGGCGTAGGTCGCCTTCGCTTTGTCGTCCAGCGCCGGGTTGAACAGTGCACCAAACGACTTGTGCACCTCGCTGTTGATGAACGCCTGCCATTCCATGACGCGGTAGCGCAGCAGCGAGCCAGCAGCCGGCATCAGATCGGTGCGGCCGGCCTGATCGCACAGGTACTGGCAGATCACCGGCACTTCGGTCAGCGTCTGGCCGTTGTCCAGCTCAAGCAAGGGCACATAGCCCTTAGGGTTGCTGCGGTAGTAGTCATCGCCGGCGGCGGTCTTGTGGGCACCCAGGTCAACCTTTTCCAGGGCGAAGGGTTTGCCGATCTCCCGCAGGAGGATATGCACAGCGAGCGAACAGGCTCCGGGGGAATAGAAGAGTTTCAACGCAAAGGCTCCTCTGGCAGGCCGCAATGTACCGGCACAGGCAATGCGCCGGCGGGAAAACAACCTGACAAGCATAGCCGGGGTTAACCCCACGAACAGTGGACCAGCCTGTGGACAAGCTGTTCGTCCCTGGCGCCTGGCCGCGGCCTGCGGGAGTTGCCGAGATTTGGTTATTTTTCCAGCGAATTCAGCGAGTTGCGCACAGCAACTGTGCATCGCTGCGCCCACAAGCTGTGGACAGATGGCGCCAGCCCGCGACGAGCGCGGGCTGGCAGGAGTTGCTCAGAAAACCATCAGTAGTCGATGGCCACGTCGCCCTTGGGAATGCTGCAGCAGGAGAGGATGTAGCCCTCGGCCACGTCTTCGTCGGTGATGCCGCCATTGTGCTCCATGTCCACTTCGCCGGCGGTCTTCATCACTTTGCAGGTACCGCAGATGCCCATGCCGCAGGCCTTGGGAATATGCAGCCCGACTTTGGCGGCGGCCGAATGCACGGTCTCGCCGGGAGCGACGCGAATGCTCTTGCCGGTGCCGGTGAACTCCACCAGGTTCATATCGCCGGCGGGTAATTCCGCCGCGGCCTCGGCCGCCTCGGCGGCATGCTCATTAACTTCCGCACGGATCTCCGGCGGGGTCGGGCCGAAGGCTTCTTCGTGATAGCGCTTCATGTCGAAGCCGGCCGCTTCCAGCAGGCGCTTGATCGCCGCCATGTAAGGCGTCGGACCGCAGCAGAAAATCTCGCGCTCCATGAAATCACCGGCGATCAGGTCGAGCATCGCGCGGCTCAGGTAGCCGCGATACCCTGACCAGGTCTCGCCGATCTCATACTTCTCGCAGATCAGGTGCAGCTTGAAGTTGCTGATGCGCGAGGCCATGTGGCGCAGCTCGCGGTGGTAAATGATGTCCTTCGGCGTGCGCGCGCTGTGGACGAAGATCATGTCCACCGCGCCGTTGGTATCGAAGAACCAGCGCGCCATGGACATCACCGGGGTGATGCCGACACCGCCGGAAAGGAACAGCACCTTCTCCGACGGGAAGTCGATGGCGTTGAACAGGCCCACCGGGCCGTGCACGGGTATCACATCACCTTCTTTCAGGTTGTCGTGCAGCCAGTTGGAAACCTTGCCGCCCGGCACGCGCTTGATGGTCAGGGAGAAGCTGTAGGGCACCGAGGGCGAGCTGGAGATGGTGTAAGAGCGCATGATCGGCTGGCCGTCGATCTCCAGCTCCAGGGTCACGAACTGCCCCGGCTTGAAGAAGAACACCATCGGCTGGTCAGCCATGAAACAGAAGGTGCGCACGTCCCATGTTTCCTGGATCGCCTTGACGCAGCGAACCATGTGCCGGCCGTTGGTCCAGGTCTGGGTCGTGATGGGATTGAGGAAATTGTTGGTCATGGACGCTGCTCCGCGCGTGGCCGGATATCGGCCTAATGTGGCGGATTGTGAATAACGCAAAAACGGCCCATTTACCTGTCCGCGACATTCACATGCTCATCGCGACCTGCCAGCAACCACCGGGGCTTGCGCGTCGGAAACGGATGTTCCCATGTCGCCCGTGGATAAGGTCGTACCTCTGCGCGCCAGCACACTCAGCTCCAGCCGAACCATAAGGCATTTGAGCGAACCACCCTCGCACCCGCAGCAGGGCAGCCAATCGGCAGGCGAGAAACGAGGGCAGGTCACGCCGCCTTGCGTGACAACCGAACCAGCCACTATTGCGGCGGTCGCGAACGCGACCAGCCATTGAGGAGTTACCGATGGACGTCACTTCCACCCTGAGCTTGGGCGATCCGCTTGAACCCGCACGCAAGGCCACGGCCGACATGCTCCGCGAACGCGACCACAGCTTCTCCCTGCCGCAGCCGTTCTATAACGACGAGCGACTGTTCCAGATCGACATGCAGGAGATCTTCCACAAGGAGTGGCTGATCGCCGGCATGACCTGCGAGATCCCCGCCAAGGGCAATTACCTGACCCTGCAGATCGGCGACAACCCGATCATTGTCATCCGTGGCGCCGAAGGCCAGGTGCATGCCTTCCATAACGTCTGCCGCCACCGTGGCTCGCGCCTGTGCGTCAGCGACAAGGGCAAGGTTGCCAAGCTGGTCTGCCCCTACCACCAGTGGACCTATGAGCTGGACGGCCGCCTGCTGTTCGCCGGCACCGAGATGGGCGCCGACTTCGACATGAAGGAATACGGCCTCAAGCCGGTCAACGTGAAGACCGCTGGCGGCTACATCTTCATTTCGCTGGCCGAGAATCCACCGGCCATCGATGACTTCCTCTCGACCCTGGCCCATTACATGGAGCCTTACGACATGGAGAACACCAAGGTGGCGGTACAGACCACCTTGATGGAAAAAGCCAACTGGAAGCTGGTGCTCGAGAACAACCGCGAGTGCTACCACTGCAATGGTTCGCACCCGGAACTGCTGAAGACCTTGCTGGAATGGGACGACGTCACCGACCCGCGCGCCAGCCAGGCGTTCAAGGATCAGGTCGCTGCCTGCACCAAGGCCTGGGACGAGGAAAAGATCCCCTACGCCCACGCCAGCTTCGGCCTGCGCAACCGCATCGTGCGCATGCCCCTGCTCGACGGCACCGTCTCCATGACCATGGACGGCAAGCAGGGCTCGAAGAAACTCATGGGCCGCATCAAGAACCCGGACCTGGGCTCCATGCGCATCCTTCACCTGCCGCACTCCTGGAACCACTGCATGGGCGATCACCTGATCGTATTCACCGTGTGGCCCATCAGCGCCCAGGAAACCATGGTCACCACCAAATGGCTGGTACACAAGGACGCGGTTGAGGGCGTGGACTACGACGTTGCCCGACTGCGTGAAGTCTGGGATGCGACCAACGATCAGGACCGTCGCCTGGCCGAAGAGAACCAGCGCGGCATCAACTCCACCGCCTATCAGCCGGGCCCGTACTCGAAGACCTACGAGTTCGGCGTGATCAACTTCCTCGACTGGTACAGCGAACGCGTACTCAACAACCTCGGAGACACCCCGGCCACCAAGCTGCGCCAAGTCAACGAGTAACACTTTCAGGGAGCTCCGCGAGGCAGCTGCGGCGGCCTCCCGGGGCCGGGGGAACAGTCATGTCAGTCTGCCTCGGCTTCGCCATCCTCCTGACGCTCTATGGACTGGCTTCGAGCCTGCTCAAGGCCTGGTCCGAACGCTCACACTGAGGTCCCCTCAAGGACCACCCTCGCCCTCGTCGGGATGTCGGCCCTGACGGGGGCTTTTTTTTTTCCCGCCAGGGGGCGCTCGCCCCTTCACAGCGGAACCTGGACTGCGCTTCCCCACGCCATCCAGTCCCCTTCTTCGTCCAGGCGGCGTACAGCCAAATCTGAAGACTATGGCGCTATTTCCTAGGAAATAGCCTGTAGGAATATTCCGATCCAGAAGTTTTCGAGAATCAGCTCACACATCCCAATTGGACGAAGGAATTGGTGAGAACTTGCGCAGGAAGGGTCATCAGTTCCTACAAGTAAATGGGACCTCATAGATCTAGCAAGTAAGAAATTTCTGATCTTTACTATGCATAGTCTCACGGAGGAAAGATTATGAAACGAGTCATGTTTGCTATTGCTTTCGCGCTTTCTGCAGCCCCTGCCATTTCTTTCGCAGGAGATGAAGGAAAAATTCATGGAGTTATTAACTTTGTGGGAATTATCGAGAGAGGCCCATGCTCACTTCTTACATCTGACTGGTTTGTACATTCTGGCCGTACAAATGGGATCAGCCCTCTCCATGCAGGTGTAATTCCAGCCCCGGGGAATATGTGCGCGGGAATCGCCGATACGTCGTCGATCCATGCCTTCGACGTAGTGAGTGCGGACACATCCGTTAAAGGGAAAGTGGTGGTCGTGACGTTCAACTGACTCAAGGATTAAGTCGCGTGGAGCGGGAGGATAGGCCCCGACACTTCGTCCTGATGGACTGAGAACTCACCCAGAGATAGAAACAGCAATGGCGAGACGGCCAACCCCATGCGCCGTCTCGCGACGCGCGCGATCAGGTGAGCCATTCCGCCACTACACAAGGTTCTGAAATGGATATATAAGGCGAAATATCCTGACACATTCAACAAAGACCGAAATTCATGAAACCTTGATTTCAATCAACCTGTACATATCCATACTCACATCCTCACCGCAACGCGCATAACTAGAAAAAACCAATAGAAATCGACTACTGCTTTCATCGGCCATTCCTTACGCAGCCAATAACCCCATCCGATATACCAGAAATTGATCGCGGCTTATCTTGCTCGGGCATTTCCATGCACCCCGATTGCCAACACTTTTATGGAGTTATCGATGAAAAAAATTTCCCTCGCTTTCCTGACCATGTCCATGCTCGCAGCCGCTGGCTCGGCAGCTGCTGCTGATCCGGTCAAAGCCGGCTCCGGCCAGATCAACTTCACCGGTGTCATCAACAACGACGCTTGCTCCATTGACAATGCCGTCGGCAAGGAAAAGGCCATCAGCGTTGACCTGGGCTCAGTCTCCATCAAGGACATGGGCACCGACACCGCACCGATCGGTGGCCGCGCCGTGGCCAGCGACTTCAATCTGAAGGTCAATTGCAATGCCGGCACCAAGGTTTCCATGCTGTTCGACGCCAAGTCCGGCTCCGGCATCGTCGTCGGCAAGAAAGTCCTGGCCCTGAACCCTGGCCTGGATTCCGCCAAGAACGTCGGTATCGCCATCCTGGACAGCAGCGGCGCGGTCGTCGACCTGAGCGCCCCGGCTACCGCCAAGATCGCAAGCGACCTGAACAACAACGATGGCACCCTGACCTTCGCCGCCGCCTACGTGACCACTGGGGATCCGAAGACCGCCACTGCGGGTAATGGTAACGCGACCCTGCCGTTCACCCTTGAGTACGAGTAAGTAGAACTTCAGGTTCCATAGCCTGGCGGGGCCGAATGGCCTCGCCACCTCGTTATCGGTTCAAGTGGTAAAGCCAATGCTCCGTCGCACCCTTTCCGCATCCTTGGCGGCACTCGGCATCCTGTTGGCCGCGCAGGTCCATGCCGGGATCTCGCTCAGCTCCACCCGCATCATCTTCAATAGTGCCGACAAGGAAGCCGGCGTCACCGTTCGCAATACCGGCGAGAAAGTCCTGATCCAGTCATGGCTCGATAGTGGCGACGCAGCGGACGACAATCCCCCGTTCGCCGTTACCCCTCCGCTGGCGCGTATTCCCGCCAACGAGCAGCAGTTGCTCCGAATTCTCTACGAAGGCCGTGGATTACCAGATGATCGCGAATCAGTGGTATGGCTGAACGTCCAGGAAATTCCACAGGCCATCGAAGGAGAAAACATCCTTCAACTGGCAGTGCGCCAGCGAATCAAGGTGTTTTTCCGTCCAAGCGCGCTTGCCGCGGAAGCCCAGCGCGCGCCCGAAAAACTCCGGTGGACGCTCGAACCAAGGAATGGCAATGCACTGCTCCGGGTTAAGAACCCGAGCCCGTACTACGTATCCATGGCCGATGTGCGACTGAATGGCGGCGGCAAGAAAATCGTTGCCAGCGACTCCACGATGGTCGGACCTGGCGAAGAGAAAGAGTTTCCTATCGCCCAGGCATTGCCTTCAGGTGGTCTGGTGCTGAGTTTCTCCAGCATCAATGACTATGGGGCCCAGGTTCCCTTCACCGCGAATCTGACAGCCGGAAACGCCGCTGCCGCCATGGCCAAGCGCGCTGCACACGACGGCTGACCACGTCGCGAACTGCCACTCACACGCTTCCCCCTCGCTTACTCCACAACTGCGCACGTCCGGTTGGGCGGGGTGGGCCAGGTTTCTGCAGGTCCTGAGACATGAGCAAAAGACCCAGTCACTCCTTCGGATTGTCAGGGCAGACGAGTGCTGCCGAATGTCTGCCTCTGCCCATCATCTACCGCAGCAAACTCGCCCTGGCGATCACTTTGGCGCTCCCGTCCGTGGCGCTCGGAATGGAGCCTGTGATTCTCCCGGCAGATGACACTCAGATCGAATCGTTCAACACCACGTTCCTGCGAGGTGTCCAATCCCCGGTCGACCTGCAGCTTTTGCTGAACGACAACAGCACCCTGCCGGGCAACTACCGGGTAGACCTCTACAGCAACCTGGTGATAGCGGGACGTCGGGACGTCGAGTTCGTGCGTAACCCGGATACGGGCAATGTCGACGCATGCCTGACCTATGACCTGCTGCACCTGCTGGGCATCGACATGCTCAAGCTGATCGCACAAGGCAAGCTCAACCCGGAAGCCCCGGAGACCTGCTATGACCTGCCCACGCTCATCGACCAGGCCACGCTGCGCTATGACTCGACCCGTCTGCGTCTCCACGCCAGCATCCCCCAAGTGGCCCTGGTGCGTGGGATGCGCGGCTATGTCGACCCGGCGCTGTGGGACACCGGCGTCACGGCTGCATTCATCAACTACCAACTAAACACCTACCGGAATCGCGATAACTACAGCCGTCAGACTTCGAACAACCTGGGGCTGCGCAATGGCATTAACCTCGGTGCGTGGCGCCTGCGCAATGAGTCCAACTTTCAGAGCGGAACCGGTCGTCCCAGCAAGTTCACCAGTAACCGAACCTTCCTACAGCGCGATGCGACCTCGCTGCGCGGCCAGTTGAGCATCGGCGAGATTTACTCCGACGCCGACCTGTTCGACAGCGTGCGCTATCGAGGGGTCAAGCTGGCATCCGACGAGGGCATGAAGGCGGACAGCGAGCGGGGCTATGCACCGGTCATCCGCGGCATCGCGGAAACCAACGCCACAGTGGAAATCCGCCAGAACGACTACATCCTGTACTCGACGACCGTATCGCCCGGCCCCTTCGAGATCACCGACATCTACCCGACCGGTTCGAACGGCGACCTCGAGATCACCATCATTGAGGCCGACGGTCGCCGTCGTGTCAGCAACCAGGCATTTTCCAGCCTGCCGATCATGGTGCGCGAAGGACAGGTGAAGTACAGCGCGTCAGCGGGCCAATTCGACAGCAACAGCGATGGGCTTGAAAAGCCGAAATTCGTCAGCGGGACCCTGGCCTACGGCTTGAGCACCAACCTCACCGCCATTGCAGGGGCGCAGGCAACCAAGGATTTCAACGCCATCTCGCTCGGCGCAGGAAAAAACACGGCGATAGGAGCGGTTTCCGTCGATATCACCCACTCTTCGAGTCAGGTGAAGGGGCTCTCGGCAAAAGGCAACAGCTTGCGGGCCCTGTATGCAAAGACCTTTACCGGCACGGATACGAGCTTCACCCTGGCGGCCTACCGCTACTCGACAGAAGGCTATCGGACTCTTTCCGATCACGTGCGGGAGTTGAGCGAAGGTGCTCAATACAGAACCGGCCGCTCAAAGATTCGTACCGACCTGACGGTCAACCAGACGCTGGGCGAACGCAAGTACGGCAACCTCTACATCAATGCGAGTGACGAACGCTATTGGGACCGTGGCGGTTCACGCAGCCTGTCCGCCGGCTACTCCAATGGCTGGAGGGATGTCAGCTACAGCTTCAGCGTCACCAAGACCAAGGATGTCGGCGGCTTCCGCCCATCAAATGATGACACCCAGCTCAACCTTTCTGTGTCCTTTCCGCTTGGATCCGGGCCCCGGACACCCAGGGCCTATATCACTTCCAATCACCAGAAGCATGGCGACAGTACCCAGATGGGGGTGAACGGCTACCTGGACGAAGCGGGCGAGCACTCTTACTCGATTCAGGGTGGCAACAGCAGCGGTGGTGGAAACTCCGGCTCCG
The DNA here is from genome assembly GCF_038440135.1 of Pseudomonas sp. OTU5201. Lineage (NCBI taxonomy): Bacteria > Pseudomonadati > Pseudomonadota > Gammaproteobacteria > Pseudomonadales > Pseudomonadaceae > Pseudomonas > Pseudomonas sp. OTU5201. Next base: position 15,600 of record NZ_JASATC010000044.1, read on the forward strand.
CCAGCCTCAATAGCCGCACGGCCATCGCCGACCTGACCCTAGGCTATAGCAAGGGAAGCGGCTATTCCGCCGAGAGCTTCAACGCGTCAGGCTCCGTGATCGCCCATGCTGGCGGCATCAACCTTGGCCAACCGGTTGGCGAAACCTTCGCACTGGTTGAGGTACCCGACATCGCTGGTGTCGGCGTCAGTAACCACTCCGGTGTGAGGACCGGCTACAACGGTTACGCGGTTATCCCCAATACCCAGCCGTACCGGGTCAACTGGATCACCCTGGACACTCGAAACCTCGGCGGCGACATCGAAATCGACAACGCCACGCAACAGGTGGTCCCGCGACGTGGGGCAATCACGCTCGCGCGCTTCTCCGGCAAGAGGGGGCGGCGAGTCCAGTTCGAACTGTTCGACCGCGAAGAAAAGTCCATTCCGTTCGGTGCTTCGCTCGAAGACATCGACGGCAAGCAACTGGCCATTTCAGACCCGAGCGGCAAGGCACTGGCGTTGGTCGACGAGGACCACGGCACGCTGATCATCAAGTGGGGCACCGAGCAATGCAGCTCAAGCTACTCGCTGCCACCGAAGGACAACGCCAGCAACTATGAACGCTATCGCCTCACTTGCGCGCGCTGAGGGACACCCCCGTCTCAATGCTGGCCAACCTAGCCATCCTGTCGCGTGGAAAGGTCGTTGCGCCGGGCGAATTCGATCAATTCCAGCAGCGAGCCGAGGTTCAACTTCTGCTGTATGCGGGTCTTGTAGGTGCTCACCGTCTTGTTGCTGAGCAGCATCCGCTCGCCGATTTCCTTGTTCGAAAGCCCCGTCGCCAGATACTGGAGCACCATCAATTCCTGATTGGAAAGGCGCTCGACCAGCTCCACCTCACTAAGTGCAGACATGGAGCCGACATTCAAGGTGCTGGCCGGAAAAACGGTGAAGCCTGCACTGATGGCATTGATGGCGGTTAGCAGGTTCTGTAGGTCTTCTTCCTTGCTGACGAAGCCCTTGGCACCGGCCTGGAAACACCGCTGGGCGAAGCCTTCCGCAGGTTGCGAGGTCAGTACCAGGACGTGGCTGTCGAGGCCAAGGGCCCGAATGCGGGCAATCACGTTGAGACCGTCCAACCGCGGGATGCCGATGTCCAGTACGACGATGTCCGGCTCGTGCTGGCGGATCAACTGCAAGGCGTCGACACCGTTGTCAGCCTCGCCTACGACCTCCATCCCGTTGCGCTCCAGCAACATGCGGACGGCCATGCGAATGACCGGATGGTCGTCGACGATCAGGGCACTTCTCATTGCAACCTCGATTTAGGGGAGACGCCCTCGACGCTGTCCCCGACTGTGGCAGCGAGCTCGCTACCGATGAAAATTCCTACAAACCTACAGGAAGCGTCGCCTAGCTGGAGCAGCGCGTCCCTCTGTAACTTGGCGGCTATCCCAATTCCTGTCGAGCCCCGGTATGAAGAACCCAAGCATTCTGGTTCTGGAAGACGAGCCTTTCCAGCGCCTGATCGCGGTCACCGCCCTGCGCCAGTTGGGGCTCCAATGCATCCATGAAGCGGCAGACGGCGCCGAAGCGCTGGCCCGGCTGGATGCGTGTAGCGGCGTGGACATCGTGCTGTGCGACTTGCGCATGGCCGGCATGGACGGCGCGGCCTTCCTACGTCATGCCAGCGAAGCGGGTGTGGTCCGCTCGGTAATCCTCAGCAGTGAGGCAGCCCCGGATTTGCGCCAGGCCATCGTCTCCATGACCCGCAGCCTCGGCCTGCAATTTCTCGGCGACCTGGGCAAGCCGTTCGACATGGAGCGCGCTGCAGCGCTGATTGCGCGCCACACGCCCGAACCCGCCACGGTACCTGTACCAGGGCAGTCGCCGGACTACCCCTCGTTGGACGACATTCTCCGTGGCCTGGATCAGGGAGAGTTCGAAGCCTGGTTCCAGCCCAAGTTCCACCTTGGCAGCGAGACATTGCAGGGTGCCGAGGTCCTGGCCCGCTGGCGCCATCCACAGCACGGTGTACTTTCGCCGTCGCAGTTCCTGCCGACCATGGAAGCCAACGACCTGATCGACCGACTGTTCTGGCAGCTCTTCGCCCAAGGCCTCGCATTGCAGCAGGACCTCGCCTGCACCGGACGACGCGTGAACCTGGCATTCAACCTCCAGCCCCGGCAGCTGAGCGACCAGAGCCTGGCCGGACGTATCGGCAAGGCCCTGGCGGTCGCAGGCCTGCCCGGCGAGGGCCTGACCTTCGAGCTCACCGAGACGGGATTACTGGAAGCTCCCGCGACAAGCCTGGAAGCCCTGGTAAGACTGCGCCTGCTGGGCTGCGGCCTGGCCATGGACGACTTCGGCGCTGGCTACTCGTCGCTGGACCGCCTCTGCGAGTTGCCCTTCAGTCAGGTCAAGCTGGACGCCAGCTTCGTGCGCAAGCTGATGATCCAGCCGCGCAGCAGCGCGATCATCAGCAGCGCCGTCGCCCTGACCAAATCGATGGACATGACGCTGGTGGTGGAAGGTGTGGAAACCGCCGAGCAGCGTGACCAGTTGCTCGCCCTCGGCTGCCAGGTGGCCCAGGGTTACCTCTTCGCCCGCCCGCAGGACCGTGACAGTTTCCTTTCCCTGCTGGCTCGCAAGGGCACGCCGGGCATTCACTGATTGCCGGAAGCCATCTGCGCCAGCAGCGCCTCTTCCAGTTCCAGCAGCGCCAGGCGTAGCGCGCCTGCGGTCGCGCGCAGGTCCGATAGTTCCGGCGCAGGCGTCTTGCACGCCTGCTCGAGGTTCACACAGGCAGCGATCAATGGTTCGGCCCGAATGACCCGCGCCGCGCCCTTGAGCCGGTGGGCAAGCTCGGACAGACCATGTGCATCGCCCTGCTCAGCGAGTTCGACCAGGGGCCGCAAATCCCGGCGATTGGTCTCCAGCAGCTCATTCAGCAGGTTCTGGATCAAGCCGGGATCGTCCCCCGTCAACGGCGCCAGAGGCGCAAGGTCGAACAACCCCGGCACGTCTGCACCGTGCGGCGCCGGTGAGCTCGCGGCGACATTGACCGCCGGTTCTCCGCCCTTTGCGGCACGCAGTTTTTCCTCCAGCAGATCGAGCCCGATGGGTTTGATCAGGCAATCGTCCATTCCCGCCTGGATGCTGCGTTCGACCTCCTCCCGCTGGGCATCGGCGGTCAAGCCGAGAATCAGTGTTGGCGCCCTCTGAGCATCGCGCTCGCCTTCACGGATGGCACGTGCGAGGTCGGCGCCGCTCATGCGTGGCATGTGGCAATCGGTGGCGACGACGTCGAAGTGCCCAGCACGCCAGGACACCAGGGCATCCACGCCATTCTCCGCCTCGACCACGTCGTGCCCGAGAAAGCCGAGCTGCTGGGCGAGGATCTGCCGGTTCACCGGATGATCGTCCACCACCAGCACCTGCAGCCTTCGCCGTTCCCGCGTCACCGCAACCCCGCCGGCGTCCGGCACATCCACCGGGTCGAGGCGGTGCAGCCTCAACTCCACATCCACGCGCGTTCCCTGGCCGGGCGCGCTGGTGAGCACCAGACGGCCACCCATCATGTCGCAGAGGGAGCGGCAGATGATCAGCCCCAGCCCCGCCCCTTCCGTCTGGTGATATCCTCGCTCGACCTGCACGAACGGCCGGAACAGGCGGTCCTGGTCTTGCGCTGAAATGCCGATACCGGTGTCTTCGACACAGAGCCCCACCCGCAGCAGTCCCGCCTCGGACTCGTCGCCCTCGATCCGCAACCGAACACAGCCCTGGCGAGTGAACTTGATGGCGTTGCTGACCAGGTTCGAGAGGATCTGCTTGAAGCGCATGCTGTCCACCAGCACATCGCCCTGAATACTGGAGTCGATATCCAACACCAGGCTCAGGCCCTTCTGCCGCGCCAGGCCGTCGAACACCCGTGCTACCGATTCCACCAGCTCGCGCAAGTTGGCTCTGTGGGGCGCCAGACTGAGCCGACCAGACTCGATCCGGGCGATATCGAGGATGTCGCCGATCAGTACCAGCAGGCTGCGCGCCGAACCGTAGGCAACTTCGATGCTGGAGCGGTCGATGGGCTGGTCCCCGGCGCGCTTGAGCGCCAGTTCGAGGATGCCGATCACCGCATTCATCGGCGTGCGGATCTCGTGACTCATGGTCGCGAGGAAGGTGGTCTTGGCGCGGCTCGCTTCATCGGCCAGGTTTTTCGCGGTCTCCAGCTCCTCCACCAACTGGCGATGTCCGGTAATGTCGAGCCAGCCACAGATCACGCCTTTCACGGTGCCGGTGGAATCCTGGAAAGGCTGGACCCAGTGGTCGATCCACAGGGTCTGCCCGCCAATCTGAACAGTGCGCACGCCCTGCAGCATCTGCCCTTCCGTCATGGCCTGGCGATAGAGCTGCTGGAACTCCGGCGCCGACTCGAAGATCTCCGGGGGCAGCTCCGAAGCCATCCGGCCGCGCACGGTATCCAGCGACAGGCCCATGGCGGACAGGTAACTGCGATTGCAGGACAGCAGGCGACCGTCCGCATCCCGGACGTAGAGCGGGGGCGGCATGCTGTCGATCAGGGTCTCGATGAAACGCAGCTCGTCGTTCAACTGGCGTTCCGCGGCTCGGCGACGACGCACCTCGCGGCGCTGGTGGAAAACCCAGGCCAGTACCAGCAGCAGCAACAGTCCGGCACCGATGACGATGCGCTGGATCAGGGCGCCGTAGTCGCGCCAGGTCTGCGGGCTCATCCCCGGACTGCCCCGCCAGCGGTTTGAGATGGCGTTGAGCTGGTCCGGCCCGAGGCTGGCCAGCGTCTTGTCGAGGATGGAGTGGAGCTCGGTGTCGGCGCGGCGAACTGCGAAGTTGGCAGTGACCGGTTCGATCCCGACCAGCCCCCTGATGACCAGGCGCCCATCGAACAGCCGCGTGATGTAGTAGCGCGCTATGGTGACGGGCACCAGCGCGCTGTCGGCGCGTCCGGCCGCAACCAGGTTCATCGAATCCAGGTAGGACCCGGCTTCCGCCAGTTCAAGCTCCGGGTAGGCTGCCTTGATCTCGGCACGGGCCACATTGCCCTTGCCCATTGCCAGGCGCTGTCCCGCCCCGCTCCCCGACAGCGCCGCGGCTGTGACGTCCTGACCTGCGCGAGCCACCAGCGCGAAGGGCACCCTGGAGATGGGGCGGGTGAAACGCAGCTGCGCCTCTCGCTCCTTGCTCGCGGTGAGGATGGCGAGGTCCGCCTCGCCCCTGAGAACACTGTCGATCTGTCTGGCGAAGCCACCGGCCCGACTGACTGCCTCGAAGCGCAGGCCGGTCCGCAGGGACGCAGTTTCCAGCAGGTCGGCGACAATGCCGCGGAACTGCCCGTCATCATCGAAGAACGCCAGCGGCGCCATATCGTCGTCGATGACCAGGCGCACCAGCGGGTGGCTGTCCACCCAGCGTTGTTCCTCCGCCGACAGCGGCAGCCGCTCGCTGACAGGCGTCATGCCGCTGCCCACCCAGCGCCGCGAAACCTCTTCCAGCTGCGAGGGTCCCACTGCACGCAAGGCGGCATCGATGCCCCGCAGCAGGCGCTGGTCATCTGCGCGCATGATGAAGGCGATGCCGACATCGGGCTGGTCGATGAAGCGCTCGAATTTCACCAGGCCGTAGAAGCTGCGATTGAGCTGGTAATACACCGGCAACAGCTCGCCGAGCAGCAGATCGGCCTGGCCGAAAGCCACTTTCGCCATGGCGTCGTCCACGGACACGGCGACCACCTGTTGCGCACCGGGATATCGCTCGCCGAGCGCCTGGACGTGGCCGGGCACAAGGGCGACGCGCAGGCCGTCGAGGTCCTGCGGCAGGACGCGATGGTCGTCATAGCGGCGGAACAGGGCCAGTCGGTCGGTGGCGAACGCCTGGCTGCGGATCACCTTCGCGCCCCTGCCGTCCCGCCCATTGCCGACAAGAAGATCGATTTCCCCGGCGGTCAGGGCACGCAGCAACGCTGGACGGTCAGGATACTGCCGTAGCCTGATCTGCATGCCGAGCCACTGGCTGACCAGGGCGGCGGTATCGGCCGCGATACCTTCGTAGTTGCCATTGCGCTGGGTGATTTCCAGGGGCGCGGTGCCATCGGCGGCCACGCCCAGCGTCAATTCACGCTTCTGCCGCAACCAATGCCAGTCGTCCTCGCTGATGGCCAGATCCTGCTGGTCGACCACCAGTTGGCTGGAAAGGACCAGGCGATGATTATCCGCGGCGGCATGGCCCGCCGTACCGATCAGGGTCATCCAGCACACGAACCAGAGGGACCGAACAGACGATCTGAGGAAAGAAGGAATACGCAACTGGCCGACCTGTCTGGGTGAATTCAACAATCAGAACCTTATTCGAAGTGGAAGCCTTTTGTGGCACCTCCATCGCGGCAGAGAGGGCCGCCTACAGGGTCTGTAGGAAAGTTCCTAAACGACCGATCAGAAGGAAAACCAACAATATACTTCCGGCCCTGCGGACCTACTGATTGCTTCGAATCACGCCAGTTGACGGAGCAACGAGTTTCAAACCTGTTGAATTTGGGTGCGCAGGAATTGGAGTAGTCCGAAGACGATTCGCTCAATTCTGAAGAAGTTTTCAGAGCGAGCCAACTTGACTTCCTTCATCTCCAAACGCGTTGGACAACCTGCCCCGGCGGGCAGGTGCACCCAGCGAACTTCGATCAACCCGTGCTCCCAACGGCGTCTTTCAGAAGGCGCGCGCCGTCCGTATTCATTGGGAAGCCTGACGAGGAGAACCGACCGATGAACAAGGTATTGCTGATCGACAACCAGCCTATGCTCCGCTTTGCCACTCGCGTACTGATGGAGCGCGAGGACTACGAGGTTGTCGGCGAAACGGAAAGCGGCGTCGAAGGCCTCAGCATGGCCCGGTCGCTACGACCCGATCTGGTCATCCTGGACATCGCCATTCCCAAACTCGACGGACTGGAAGTCCTCGGACGGCTCAGCGCCATGGACTCCAATCTCAAACTGCTGGTACTCACTTCCCTGCCAGCGTCGCTCTATGCCAACCGCTGCCTCCAGGCAGGTGCCACGGGCTATCTGTCCAAACAGGAACAGGCATTCAGCCTGATTTCCGCTGTGCGTTCGGTGCTCTCCGGCTACAGCCTGTTCCCCAGCACTGTGCACCTTCCGGAAGCCTCGCGGACCGGGCAAGACGGCGACAGCCGCTTGCTCGACAGCCTCTCCGACCGCGAGCTGGCAGTCCTGCAGAACCTGGCCGATGGCAAGAACAACCAGGAAATCGCCAAGCAGCTGTTCATCAGCCACAAGACGGTCAGCACCTACAAATCCCGCCTGATGGACAAACTCAAGACCCGCAATCAGGTCGACCTGATCGACTTCGCCCGCCGCTACGTGGTGCCCAATTCCTGAGCATCACGCCTTTCCGGGAGCCGCAGCCTCAACGAGGCGGCGGCAACCCGATCACACACCCTACGTGACGTGGCGGCGCCAGCTCACAATGAGCTGCGGCAATCGCCTCGACCTTCTCACCTACCGGCAAGGCAAAGGCCGCCGATCGCGACGTCTCAGCATCCACGTTCATCAACATCTGCTCGCTGGCTGCCAGCAACTCCTCCCCGCCCGACAAATACAGCCCATGGTGGATATGCAGCCGCTTGGCGTCGTGGGCGAGTAGTTGGGTCCGCACTTCCACTTCCGCTCCCAGCTTCACTTCCGCCAGGTAGTTGAGATGGCATTCCAGCGTGAACAGCGTGTGGCCGGTGGCGGTGCGACCCTGTTCATCGAGGCCGATCTCGTCCATCAGGGCGTCGGTGGCATAACTGAAGATCAGCAGGTAGAAGGCATCCCGCAGATGGCCGTTGTAGTCCACCCAGTCGGGCAGGATGGCGGTGCGGTAGGTGGTCAGGGCGGTGGGCATGCAATGGCTCCAGGTTTGCCCCTCTCCCCAACCCTCTCCCCAGAGGGGAGAGGGGGCTGGATCGGAGTGGCGGATGGACTCGAGGTCAGTCGGCAAAGGCGAAGCCGTGCTGTTGCTTGGTGTCCTTGATGGCACCGAGCACCGCCAACAGACAGTCGTCGCGGTAGCGTTCCAGCTCGGCGATGCTGCGCGAACCTTGCTGTTCGGAGGTGCCCTCCACCACGCGGTCGATCAGCGTCTCGGTGAGTTCAGGCGCCGGCAGGTAGGTCCAGGGCAGTTGCAGGGCCGGGCCGAACTGGGCCATGAAGTGGCGCATCCCGGCGTTGCCGCCTGCCAGGGTGTAGGTCAGGAAGGTGCCCATGAAGGACCAGCGCAGTCCGGCACCAAATCGGATCGCATCATCGATCTCTCCGGTGCTGGCGACGCCATCGTTCACCAGGTGCAAGGCTTCGCGCCAAAGCGCCTCCAGCAAGCGGTCGGCGATGAACCCCGGTACTTCCTTGCGCACATGCAGCGGGCGCATGCCCAGCGCGGTGTAGATCTCGATGGCGGTCTGCACGGCTTCCGGTGCGGTCTTCTCGCCGCCCACCACCTCCACCAGTGGCAGCAGGTAGACCGGGTTGAAGGGGTGGCCGACCACGCAGCGTTCAGGGTGCACCGCGTCGGCGTAGAACTCGCTGGGCAAGAGGCCCGAAGTGCTGGAGCCGATGATCACGTCCGGGCGCGCCGCCGCGCTGATCTTCGCGTGCAGGTCGAGCTTGAGGTCGAGGCGCTCCGGAGCGCTCTCCTGGATGAAGTCGGCGTCGCGCACGCATTCTTCGATGGTCTCGACGAATCGCAGCCGCGCCTGGGAGGCGCCTGGGGCCAACCCCTGTTTCTGCAGCGCCGGCCAGGCGTTGGCGATGCGGGCGCGCAGAGCGGCTTCGGCGCCGGGGGCCGGGTCCCAGGCGATGACATCGAGGCCGTGGGCCAGGGCGCGGGCGATCCAGCCGCTGCCGATGACGCCGCTGCCGAGGGCGGCGAAGGTCTTGATCTGTGTGACGAAGGACATGGTGGCACTCCAGCGGTAAAGGTGATTGCCTGTAGGAGCGAGCTTGCTCGCGAAAAGCGTCCGCTGCGGGGCCAGTTCGCGAGCAAGCTCGCTCCTACGAAGAGCATTACGGTCAGCCCTCGCGGCGCATAGTCAGTTTCGGGCTATGCGCCCTACGGTTCGGAATCAACGGCGCTTGAGGTTCATCTTCTCGCGCCCCTCGGCCGGGGTCAGGGCACGTCCGCCGAGTCGCTGGATGATCTCGATGGCACGCTCTACCAACTGCCCGTTGCTAGCGTGCACGCCGCGGTCCAGCCAGATGTTGTCTTCCAGGCCCACGCGCACATTGCCGCCCAGCAGCATCGCCTGGGCGACCATGGGCATCTGCATGCGGCCGATGCCGAAGCCGGCCCAGTTGCAGCCCGCGGGAAGGTTGTCGGCCATGGCCTTCATGGTGGTGGTGTCAGCCGGTGCGCCCCACGGGATGCCCAGGCAGATCTGGAACAACGGGTCGTGAAGCAGGCCTTCCTTGAGCATCTGCTTGGCGAACCAGAGGTGGCCGGTGTCGAAGATTTCCAGCTCGGCCTTGACCCCAAGCTCGGTGATACGTTTTGCGCCGGCACGCAGTTGTGCCGGGGTGGAGACGTAGATGAAGTCGCCGTCGCCGAAGTTCAGGGTGCCGCAATCCAGGGTGCAGATTTCCGGCAGCAACTCTTCCACATGGGCCAGGCGCTCCAGCGGGCCGACCAGGTCGGTACCGGTGCCGAACTCCAGGGGCTGTTCGCCCTTGCCGATCTCAAGGTCACCGCCCATGCCAGCAGTGAGGTTGATGATGATGTCGGTGTCGCTCTCGCGGATGCGCTCAACCAGCTCGCGGTACAGCGCCACGTCGCGGCTGGGCTTGCCAGTCTTCGGATCGCGCACATGGCAGTGGGCAACCGTTGCGCCGGCTTTTGCCGCCTCGATGGCGGCAGCGGCGATTTCCTTCGGAGTGACGGGAATGGCCGGGTGCTTGCCGACGGTATCGCCGGCGCCGGTAACTGCACAGGTGACGATGACTTCGTAGTTCACGGTTGTTTCATCCTTCTGCGAGGCGATCGGAAACCGCGCGCGGCGAACCGCGCACGTGGCGTTGCGTTACTTGAGGGTAGCGAGAGCGCTGTCTATGCCGCTCTTGCCGTCGAAGGTGGTCACACCGGCGAGCCAGCCCTTGACCACTTCAGGATTGGCTTTCAGCCACTCGCGGGCGACCTTGGCCGGGTCCTTGCGATCCATGATCGGTTGCATCAGCTCCGCTTCCTGCGCGCTGGTGAAGCGCAGGTTGGTCAGCAGGCGGTCGGCGTTGGGGCAGCGCTGGGCGAAGTCCGGCGCGCTGACAGTGGAGACGGTGGCGGCGCCATCGTTGGGGCCGAACACACCCTCGCTGCCAGTCAGGTAGGTGATGGGCATCTGGATGTTCATCGGATGCGGCTTCCAGCCAAAGAACACCACGGGTTTGTTGTTCTTCACCGCGCGCTTGACTGCGGTCAGCATGGCAGCCTCGCTCGACTCCACCAGTTTGAAGCCACCCAGGCCGAACTGGTTGGTATCGATCATCTTCTGGATCGCGGTATTGGCGCCGGAGCCGGATTCAATGCCGTAGATCTTGCCGTCCAACTGATCCTTGAACTTGGCGATATCAGCGAAGGTGCGCAGCCCCTGCTCGGCAGTGTAAGTGGGTACGGCAAGTACGGCGATGGCATCGCTCAGCGAAGGCTCGCTGGCGACCTTGACCGACTTGGATTCGAGGAACGGCTTGATGTTGTCGTCCATGATCGGCTTCCAGTAGCCGAGGAAGACATCGATCTGCTTCTTCTGGATGCCGGCGAAGATGATCTGCTGCGATGCCTGGGTCTGGGTGGTCTGATAGCCCAGGCTGCCGAGCAACTCGTTGGCGACGGCGGTGGTGGCGACGACATCGGTCCAGCCGACCACACCCACGCGGATTTTCTGGCAACTGGCGTCTTCGGCGGCGAATGCGGCGGAACTGGAGAGGGCGAACAAACAGCAACCAGCGAATGCAGTAAGACGTTTCATTGATGCTCCCCTTGCGGCCAAACGGTTCATGTAGTTGTTGTGCAGGAGCCGGGGGCGACTCCTTCCGTTTTCGGGCGCCACTTCAACCCGATGGACACAAATTACGCAGCGCCGAAGCGCCCGATTCGAACTAAAACGACTACCTGTTGAACAGGAACGACCACCTTTCTTGCACGCATGGGCACAGTGCCTTTTAGTGCGTTATCGCCTTCGCGGAAAGCGCCCATGCCCCAGACCTTCAGCTTCCTTCTGTTGCCAGGATTTTCCATGATGGGCCTGATGTCGGCGGTGGAACCCTTGCGGGTTGCCAACCGATTTCGCGGCGAGCTGTACCGCTGGCGCCTGCTGAGCCTGGATGGCGGCCCGGTGCCGAGCAGCAACGGAATGTCACTGAACGTGGATGGGGGACTGGATGCGCCGCCCGAGGCCGATTGCCTGTTCGTGGTGGCCGGTTTCGATCCCCTGGCCAGCTTCGGTCCGCGCCTGGCTCACTGGCTCAACCGGGCCGAACGCGAGGGGCTGCGACTGGGTGGCATCGACACGGGCAGTTTCGTGCTGGCCGAGGCCGAACTTTTCACCAGCCAACGTCTGACCCTGCACTGGGAAGCCATTGAAGCCTTCCACGAGCGCTACCCGGCGCTCTGCGTCACCCAGGAACTCTTCGAAATCGATGGTCGGCGCATCACCAGCGCCGGCGGCACCGCCAGTCTCGATCTTATGCTCACGCTGATTGCCCGCAGCCACGGCGAAGCCCTGGCGCTGCAGGTCTCCGAGCAGTTCGTACTGGGTCGCATCCGCACCCAGCAGGACCACCAGCGCATGCAGATCGCCAGCCGCTTCAACGTGCATAACAAGAAACTGGTGCAGGTGATCGGAGAGATGGAGCGACACAGCGAAACGCCGCTGAACTCACGCGAACTGGCCGAATTGGTGAGCGTGACTCCACGCCAGCTGGAGCGGCTTTTCCGTCTGCACCTGAAGGAAACGCCGTCGAACTTCTACCTCGGCCTGCGTCTGGACAAGGCCCGCCAACTGCTGCGCCAGACCGACATGAGTGTGCTGGAAGTGGCTCTGGCCTGCGGCTTCGAATCCTCTTCGTATTTCTCCCGCGCCTACCGCACGCGGTTCGCCACTCGCCCGAGCCAGGACCGGCATGAACACCCGGATCAGGAACCTGTGGGGGCGAATTCATTCGCCAAGCAGGCCGCAGGTCGGCCCTGAAACCTTGCAGGGGGCAGCCAGGCTGCCCTTGGCGAATAAATTGGCTCTGTCTGCATGACGTGTTGCAAGCAGCGGCGTTGCCCGTAGGAGCTGACTTGCCAGCGAATGGCCCCGTTTCGCTGGCAAGCCAGCGCCTACAAGGCTCTTGGCACGCTGGTAAGTCTCTCGCAACAGCTAACGCAGACAGCGCCATTGAATTCGCCCCTACAAGGAATAGCCCAACCGCTTGCTATACCGCCCTCCCCTGCTCCGCCAACGCCTCCTGCACCAGGGGGTGCAGGTTCTCCCCATGGTGCTCCACCTGCCAGGCCATCAGCTCGATTCGCATGGCCGGAGTCCAGAAGCTCTGCAGGTGGGTACGGACACCCTTCACCGCCTGGTCCTTGTCCGGTTCGGTAGCAAAGAACTGGGCGATCTGGTTGGCCATCTTGATCAGGTTGTCGGTGCTCATCGGCGTACCTCGGCTTTCTCGGTCCTACGGCGCTCCTTGAGCAAGCGCCGCTGTTCGTCACTGAACTCCTGATAGCGTTTCTGCCATTCGGAAGGCTGATAGACCCGCGTGACCTCCACTGCGGTGACCTTGTATTCCGGGCAGTTGGTGGCCCAGTCGGAGTTGTCGGTGGTGATCACGTTGGCCCCCGATTCAGGGAAGTGGAAGGTGGTGTACACCACCCCCGGCGCGACTCGCTCGCTGACCCGGGCGCGCAGCACCGTCTGCCCCGCGCGACTGCCCACACCCACCCAGTCACCTTCGTGAATGCCACGGCTCTCCGCGTCAGTCGGATGGATTTCCAGGCGGTCCTCTTCATGCCAGGCGACGTTGTCGGTGCGCCGGGTCTGCGCACCGACGTTGTACTGGCTGAGGATACGCCCGGTGGTCAGCAGCAGCGGGTAGCGGCTGTTGACCTTCTCCTCGGTGGGCACGTAGCCGGTGAGCATGAAGCGACCCTTACCGCGCACGAATTCCTCGATGTGCATGGTCGGGGTACCGTCCGGGGCGGCCTCGTTGCACGGCCATTGCAGACTGCCGTGACGGTCCAGCTCGGCATAGCTGACCTTGGTGAAGGTCGGCGTCAGCCGGGCGATCTCGTCCATGATCTCGGACGGATGCTTGTAGTCCATGCGGTAACCCAGGGCGTTGGCCAGCAACTGGGTGGCTTCCCAGTCGGCCTTGCCGCCCAGCGGGTCCATCACCTTGCGCACGCGGGAGATGCGCCGCTCGGCATTGGTGAAGGTGCCGTCCTTCTCGAGGAAGGAGCTGCCCGGCAGGAAGACGTGGGCGAACTTGGCGGTTTCGTTGAGGAAGATGTCCTGCACCACGACGCACTCCATGGCCGAAAGGGCCGCGGTGACGTGCTGGGTGTTGGGGTCGCTCTGGGCGATGTCCTCGCCCTGGCAGTACAGCGCCTTGAAGGTGCCACCGAGGGCCGCCTCGAACATGTTGGGGATGCGCAGACCCGGATCGGGCTGCAGGGTCACACCCCAGGCCTGCTCGAACTGGGCGCGTACCGTGTCGTTGGAGACATGGCGGTAGCCCGGCAATTCATGCGGGAAGGAGCCCATGTCGCAAGAGCCCTGGACGTTGTTCTGCCCGCGCAACGGGTTCACGCCGACACCTTCGCGGCCGATATTGCCGGTGGCCATGGCGAGGTTGGCGATGCCCATCACGGCAGTACTGCCCTGACTGTGCTCGGTGACACCCAGGCCGTAGTAGATGGCCGCGTTGCCGCCGGTGGCGTAGAGACGGGCGGCGGCGCGGATGTCATCGGGCGACACGCCGCAGACCGGCCCCATGGCCTCCGGCGAGTTCTCCGGCTTGCCGACGAAGTCGCGCCAGCGGGCGAAGTCCGCCGGTTCGCAGCGCGCGTCGACGAAGTCCTGCTTGACCAGTTCTTCGGTGACGATCACATGGGCCAGGGCGTTGAGCATGGCCACGTTGGTGCCCGGACGCAGCGCCAGATGCAGCTCGGCGCGGGCGTGGGGCGAGTCCACCAGGTCGATGCGCCGCGGGTCGATGACGATCAGCCGCGCGCCTTCACGCAGGCGCCGCTTGAGCTGGGAGCCGAACACCGGGTGGGCGTCGGTGGGGTTGGCGCCGATCACCAGGATCACGTCGGCCTGCATCACCGAGTCGAAGCTCTGGGTGCCAGCGGATTCCCCCAGAGTCTGCTTGAGCCCATAGCCGGTGGGCGAATGGCAGACACGGGCGCAGGTGTCGACGTTGTTGTTGCCGAAGCCGGCACGCACCAGTTTCTGCACCAGGTAGGTCTCTTCGTTGGTGCAGCGGCTGGAGGTGATGCCGCCAATGGAGTCGCGCCCGTACTGGAGCTGGATGCGACGGAACTCGCTGGCCGCGTAGGTCACCGCCTCGTCCCAGCTGACTTCCTGCCAGGGATCGTCGATGTGCTTGCGGATCATCGGCTTGGTGATGCGATCCGGGTGGGTGGCGTAGCCCCAGGCAAAGCGTCCCTTGACGCAGGAATGGCCGTGGTTGGCCTGGCCGTTCTTGTCCGGGACCATGCGCACCAACTGGTCGCCCTTCATCTCGGCGCGGAAGGAGCAGCCGACGCCGCAATAGGCGCAGGTGGTGATGACGCTGCGCTCCGGCTGGCCCAGCTCGACCACGCTCTTTTCCATCAGCGTCGCGGTCGGGCAGGCCTGCACGCAGGCGCCGCAGGACACGCATTCGGAGTCGAGGAAATTCTCGCCACCGGCCGCGCTCACCCGCGAGTCGAAGCCACGGCCGCTGATGGTCAGGGCGAAGGTGCCCTGGGTTTCCTCGCAGGCGCGTACGCAGCGGTTGCAGACGATGCACTTGCTCGGGTCGTAGTCGAAATAGGGGTTGGAAACGTCCTTCTGCTCGTCCAGGTGGTTGGCACCATCGTAGCCGTAGCGCACCTCGCGCAGGCCCACCTGGCCGGCGACCGTCTGCAGCTCGCAGTTGCCGTTGGCCGAGCAGGTCAGGCAGTCCAGCGGGTGATCGGAGATGTACAGCTCCATCACGTTGCGGCGCAGAGTGGCGAGCTTGGGCGTCTGGGTGTGGACGACCATGCCTTCGCTCACCGGCGTGGTGCAGGAAGCCGGATAGCCACGCATGCCGTCGATCTCGACCAGGCACATGCGGCAGGAGCCGAAGGCTTCCAGGCTGTCGGTGGCGCACAGTTTGGGAATGGTGGTACCGAGCAGCGCGGCGGCACGCATCACCGAGGTGCCGGCCGGTACGCTGATTTCGCGACCGTCGATGCTCAGACTGACCTGCACCTCGCTTTCGCGGGCTGGGGTGCCCAGGTCGATGTCGCTGGCGGGGTCGAAGAGGTTGATCATTGGTCGGCCTCCGGGGTCTTCAGACCGAAGTCGGCGGGGAAATGCTTGAGGGCGCTGGTCACCGGGTAGGACGTCATGCCGCCCAGAGCGCAGAGCGAGCCATAGGTCAGCGTGTCGCAAAGGTCCTTGAGCAGGATCACCTGCTCGTCCCGCGCGGCGGCGTCTTTGGCCGCCAGCAGGCGATCCACCACCTCGACGCCACGGGTGGAGCCGATGCGGCAGGGCGTGCACTTGCCGCAGGACTCTTCCGCACAGAACTGCAGGGCGAAGCGCGCCATGTGCGCCATGTCCAGGCTGTCGTCGGCCACCACAACGCCGCCGTGGCCGAGCATCGCGCCCATGGCGGCAAAGGCTTCGTAGTCCAGCGGCGTATCGAATTGAGCAGGCGGCACCCAGGCGCCCAGCGGTCCACCCACCTGGGCGGCCTTCAGCGGACGGCCACTGGCGGTGCCACCGCCGTAGTCTTCCACCAGCTCGCGCAGGGTCAGGCCGAAGGCCCGCTCCACCAGCCCGCCGTAGCGGATATTGCCGGCCAGCTGGAAGGGCATGGTGCCGAGCGAGCGGCCCATGCCGAAATCACGGTAGAACTTCGCGCCACGGGCGAGGATGGTCGGCACCGAGGTCAGGGTGAGCACGTTGTGCACCAGGGTCGGCAGGCCGAACAGGCCCTGCAGCGCCGGCAGCGGCGGCTTGGCGCGAACCACGCCGCGCTTGCCTTCGAGGGAATCCAGCAGCGCGGTTTCCTCGCCGCAGATGTAGGCTCCGGCACCCACACGCACTTCGAGGTCGAAGGCGCGGCCGCTGCCGTCCACATCGGCGCCGAGGTAGCCGGCGGCGCGGGCGATATCCAGCGCCGCGCGCAGGGTCTGCACAGCCTGCGGGTACTCGGAGCGCACGTAGATGTAGCCCATGGTCGCGCCGACGGCGAGGCCGGCGATGGTCATGCCCTCGATCAGCAGGAAGGGGTCGCCTTCCATCTGCATGCGGTCGGCGAAGGTGCCGGAGTCGCCTTCGTCGGCGTTGCACACCACGTATTTCTGTTCAGCGGCGGCGCCGAGCACGGTGCGCCACTTGATGCCGGCCGGGAAGGCCGCGCCACCCCGGCCACGCAGGCCGGAATCCAGCACCGCGGCGACGATTTCCTCGCCGCCGAGCGCGATGGCGCGCGCCAGGCCTTCGTAGCCGCCATGGGCCAGGTAGTCCTCCAGGGACAACGGCCGGGTGATTCCGGCGCGGGCGAAGAGCAGGCGCTGCTGGCTCTTGAGGTAGGGGATCTCCTCCACCGGCCCCAGGGCCAGCGGATGGGTAGAGGCGTCACCGGCGAGGGCGTCCAGCAGGGCGGGCACGTCTTCCGCCGTAAGCGGACCGAAGCCCAGGCGGCCTTCGGCGGTTTCCAGCTCCAGCAGCGGCTCCAGCCAGTAGAGGCCACGGGAACTGGTGCGATGCAGCTCCAACGGCAGGTTACGCCGCTCGGCCTCGCGGGCCAGGGCTTCAGCCACGTCGTCAGCGCCCACAGCGCGGGCAACGGAATCACAGGGGATGCACAGCCTCAGCATGACCCATCCTCCAGGCAGTCGTTCACCAGCGCACTCAGACGCTCGGGGGTGAGCCGCGCGTGTAACTGGCCGTCCAGTTCCAGCGCCGGCGAGCAGGCGCAGGCGCCCAGGCAGTAGACCGGCCGCAGGCTGATCCGCCCGTCGGCACTGGTACCGTGGTCGTCCAGCTCCAGGTGCTCGCGAAGCTGCGCGGCCAGGCGCTCGGCGCCCATGCTCTGGCAGGACTCGGCACGGCACAGACGCAAGGTATGGCGCGCCGGCGGCGTGGTGCGGAAATCGTGGTAGAAACTGATCACCCCGCGCACCTCGGCCAGGCTGAGGTTGAGGGCATGGGCGATTTCGGGAATGGCGATTTCCGGGATGTACCCGGCGCCTTCCTGGATGGCGTGGAGGATCGGCAGGAGGGCACCGGGGGTGTCCTTCTCGCGCTCCAGCACGCTGTGGATCAGAGGCAGGTGAAGCGTCTCGTCAGGCATACAGCATTCCTCAGCATCGCGGACGACGCAGGCCGTCGCCGGTCGTCCGGAAGTCGTCGGCTGCGGCGTACCACCACATCACGGAAGCGTGGCCTTGCTGGTCGCCGTCCTTGCGCCACGGTCGGGCGTCTTCGCGCGCTTGGTCCGGGGCATTCGGGGAGCTTGCCATCCCCGGCGTTCGGAGGTTGCACCCGAGCGACCCTGCGCGTCCTGAAACCGACTTCGGGTGACGGGGAGGGAAATCAGGCTCCCGTTCCTTCTTTATAGGCGGTACGGGGACATGCATGGAGAAGCACGGACCTGCGGTTGGCGTTCGGAGGGCTGTAGGGGCGAATTCATTCGCCAAGGGCAACGCAGTTGCCCCCCTTGTGAGTCCAGGGCGGACCTGCGGCCCGCTTGGCGATTGAAATCGCCCCTACAAAGGCACGCGCCCACCGCAGCAATCTGCATTCCGAACCCGGCTTGCCCATTCGCGACCGGCTTGACGCTTTCGGCAATACCCCGGTCGCTTTTGCGCGATAGCGCCGAATCCCCCAGGGATATGCTCCCCCCAAAGCGCCGGCAGAAGATTCGGCGCATGGATAACAGGGGACAGCCTGATGAGCCCAGCCGAACTGCACGCCGACAGCATCGTCATCGACGGTCTGATCATCGCCAAGTGGAACCGTGAACTCTTCGAAGACATGCGCAAAGGCGGTCTGACCGCGGCCAACTGCACCGTGTCGGTCTGGGAAGGCTTCCAGGCGACGGTGAATAACATCGCCGCCAGCAGCAAGCTGATCCGCGAGAATAGCGACCTGGTGATCCCCGTGCGCACCACCGCCGACATCCGCAAGGCCAAGGAGCAGGGCAAGACCGGCATCCTCTTCGGCTTCCAGAACGCCCACGCATTCGAAGACCAGATCGGCTATGTGGAAGTGTTCAAGCAGCTCGGCGTGGGCATCGTGCAGATGTGCTACAACACCCAGAACCTGGTCGGCACCGGTTGCTACGAGCGTGACGGCGGCCTCTCCGGCTTCGGTCGCGAGATCGTCGCCGAGATGAACCGAGTCGGCGTCATGTGTGACCTCTCCCACGTCGGCTCCAAGACCTCCGAGGAAGTCATCCTCGAATCATCGAAGCCGGTCTGCTACTCCCACTGCCTGCCGTCCGGCCTGAAAGAACACCCGCGCAACAAGTCCGATGAAGAACTGAAGTTCATCGCCGACCACGGCGGCTTCGTCGGTGTGACCATGTTCGCCCCCTTCCTCGCCAAGGGCATCGACTCGACCATCGACGACTATGCCGAAGCCATCGAGTACGTGATGAACATCGTGGGCGAAGACGCTATTGGCATTGGCACCGACTTCACCCAGGGCCATGGCCAGGACTTCTTCGAGTGGCTGACCCACGACAAGGGTTACGCCCGCCGCCTGACCAACTTCGGGAAGATCGTCAACCCGCTGGGCATCCGCACCGTGGGCGAGTTCCCCAACCTCACCGAGACCCTCCTGAAACGCGGCATGCCCGAGCGCGTGGTGCGCAAGGTGATGGGCGAGAACTGGGTACGCGTGCTCAAGGACGTCTGGGGCGAATAAGCGCTCTTCTCCCCTCTCCCCCCGGAGAGGGGCCAAACCCTCACCCCAACCCTCTCCCAGAGGGAGAGGGGGTTAATTCGGCCCACAGCCGGGCCCAATCGAATTCCGGAGCTAGAACAACATGGCCAAACACGCCCCTGAAATGCCCATCGAAGTTGATAGCGAAACCGGTGTCTGGACCACCGACGCCCTGCCCATGCTGTATGTGCCGCGCCACTTCTTCGTGAACAACCACATGGGCATCGAAGCCGAGCTGGGCCCGGAGCGTTACGCCGAGATCCTCTACAAGGCCGGCTACAAGTCCGCCTGGCACTGGTGCGAGAAAGAAGCCGAGTGCCATGGCCTGGACGGCGTGGCGGTCTTCGAACACTACATGAAGCGCCTGTCCCAACGCGGCTGGGGCCTGTTCCAGATCGAATCCATCGACCTGGACAAGGGCACCGCCCAGGTACGCCTGAAGCACTCCGCCTTCGTCTACGTCTACGGCAAGGTCGGCCGCAAGGTCGACTACATGTTCACCGGCTGGTTCGCCGGCGCCATGGACCAGATTCTCCAGGCCCGCGGCAGCAGCGTGCGCACCGTTGCCGAGCAGCTGTACAGCGGCTCGGAAGAAGGCCACGACGATGGCCTGTTCATCGTCAAACCTCTGTAAGGCGAGGCTCGGGAAATGGCATTCGAAGCAATGTTCCAGCCGATCCAGATCGGCAAACTCACCATCCGCAACCGTGTGCTGTCCACCGCCCACGCCGAGGTTTATGCCACCGACGGCGGCATGACCACCGACCGTTACGTGAAGTACTACGAAGAGAAAGCCAAGGGCGGAATCGGCCTGGCCATCTGCGGCGGTTCCTCGGTGGTGGCCATCGACAGCCCGCAGGAGTGGTGGAGCTCGGTGAACCTGTCCACCGACCGCATCATCCCACACTTCCAGAATCTGGCCGACGCCATGCACAAGCACGGCGCCAAGATCATGATCCAGATTACCCACATGGGCCGCCGCTCGCGCTGGGACGGATTCAACTGGCCGACCCTGATGTCGCCCTCTGGCGTTCGCGAGCCGGTACACCGGGCCACCTGCAAGACCATCGAGGTCGAGGAGATCTGGCGGGTGATCGGCAACTACGCCCAGGCCGCCCGTCGGGCGAAGGAAGGCGGCCTGGACGGCGTCGAGCTGTCCGCCGTGCACCAGCACATGATCGACCAGTTCTGGAGCCCGCGCGTCAACAAGCGTACCGACGAGTGGGGCGGCACCTTCGAAGGCCGGATGAAGTTCGGCCTGGAAGTGCTCAAGGCCGTGCGCGCCGAAGTGGGCGACGATTTCTGCGTGGGCATGCGTATCTGCGGTGACGAATTCCACCCGGACGGCCTGTCCCACGAGGACATGAAGCAGATCGCCAAGTACTACAGCGACACCGGCATGCTCGACTTCATCGGCGTGGTCGGCTCAGGTTGCGATACCCACAACACCCTGGCCAACGTGATCCCCAACATGAGCTTCCCGCCGGAGCCCTTCCTGCACCTGGCGGCGGGCATCAAGGAAGTGGTCAACGTTCCGGTCCTGCACGCGCAGAACATCAAGGACCCGAACCAAGCCACCCGTATCCTGGAAGGCGGCTACGTGGACATGGTCGGTATGACCCGCGCCCACATCGCCGACCCGCACCTGATCGCCAAGATCAAGATGGGCCAGGTCGACCAGATCAAG
This sequence comes from Pseudomonas sp. OTU5201, assembly GCF_038440135.1. NCBI lineage: Bacteria > Pseudomonadati > Pseudomonadota > Gammaproteobacteria > Pseudomonadales > Pseudomonadaceae > Pseudomonas > Pseudomonas sp. OTU5201. The sequence continues at coordinate 36,475 of NZ_JASATC010000044.1, forward strand.
CAGTGCGTCGGCGCCAACTACTGCATCGACCGCCAGTACCAGGGCCTGGACGTGCTGTGCATCCAGAACGCCGCGACCTCCCGTGAATACATGGGCGTGCCGCACATCATCGAAAAGACCACCGGCGTGAAGCGCAAGGTCGTGGTCGTCGGGGGTGGCCCGGCAGGCATGGAAGCGGCGCGCGTGGCGGCCGAGCGCGGCCACGACGTCACCCTGTTCGAGAAGAAGGATCAACTTGGCGGCCAGATCACCACCGCCTCCAAGGCACCGCAGCGCGACCAGATCGCAGGCATCACCCGCTGGTACCAGTTGGAACTGGCGCGCCTGGGGATCGATCTGCGCCTGGGCACTGCGGCCGACCCGGACACCATCCTCGACGTGCGCCCGGACATCGTCGTCCTGGCCAACGGTGGTCACCCGTTCATCGAGCAGAACGAGCACTGGGGGGCTGCAGAAGGCCTGGTGGTCAGCAGCTGGGACATCCTCGATGGCACCGTGGCACCGGGCAAGAACGTCCTCGTATACGACACCATCTGCGAGTTCGGCGGCATGTCGGTCGCGGACTTCCTGGCCGACAAGGGCGCCCAGGTTGAGATCGTCACCGACGACATCAAGCCAGGCATCGCCGTGGGCGGGACCTCCTTCCCGACCTACTACCGCAGCATGTACCCCAAGGAAGTGATCATGACCGGCGACCTGATGCTGGAGAAGGTCTACCGCGAGGGCGACAAGCTGGTGGCTGTGCTGGAGAACGAGTACACCGGCGCCAAGGAAGAGCGCGTGGTCGACCAGGTCGTCATCGAGAACGGCGTACGGCCGGACGAAGGTCTTTACTACGCACTCAAGCAGGGCTCGCGCAACAAGGGCCAGATCGACGTCGAGGCGCTGTTCGCCATCAAGCCGCAGCCCTGCCTTAGCCAGCCCGGCGACGGCTACCTGCTGTTCCGCATCGGCGACTGCGTGGCCCAGCGCAACACCCACGCGGCGATCTACGACGCTTTGCGTCTGTGCAAGGACTTCTGATGAGCGCTCCCCTCTCCCTTTGCGAGAGGGGCCGGGGGTGAGGGGTGGCGAGGGCCGGTACGGACTCCCAGTAACGCCAAGCTTCCCTCACCCCGACCCTCTCCCAGAGGGAGAGGGAGCTATCCGTGCCGCTTTCAGGTCCCGGTAGGAGACCAACCATGCTGAACACCCTTCTTCCCATCCTGCTCTTCGCTGCCTTGGCACTCGCCGTGCTGGGCGCGTTGAAGCGCTTCTTCATGTGGCGCCGGGGTCGACCGTCCAAGGTCGACTGGATCGGCGGCCTCATGAAGATGCCGCGCCGCTACCTGGTGGACCTGCACCATGTGGTCGAGCGCGACAAGTACATGTCCAAAACCCACGTCGCCACGGCTGGCGGCTTCGTGCTGTCGGCCCTGCTGGCGATCGTCGTGCACGGCTTCGGCCTGCACAGCCGGATCCTCGGCTTCGCCCTGCTGGCGGCCACGGTTCTGATGTTCGTCGGCGCCCTGTTCGTCGCCAAGCGTCGGCGCAACCCGCCGGCACGGCTGTCGAAAGGCCCCTGGAATCGCTTGCCGAAGAGCCTGCTGATGTTTTCGGCGAGCTTCTTCATCGCCACCCTGCCGGTGGCCGGCATCCTGCCGGAAGGCTTCGGCGGATGGTTCCTCGCCGGTATCCTCGCCATTGGCGTGGCCTGGGGCGTGTCCGAGCTGTTCTTCGGCATGACCTGGGGCGGGCCGATGAAGCACGCCTTCGCCGGCGCCCTGCACCTGGCCTGGCACCGCCGTGCCGAGCGTTTCGGCGGCGGCCGCTCCACCGGCCTCAAGGCGCTGGACCTGGCTGATCCGAATGCCCCGCTGGGCGTGGAGAAACCCACCGATTTCACTTGGAACCAGCTGCTCGGCTTCGATGCCTGCGTGCAGTGTGGCAAGTGCGAAGCGGTATGCCCGGCCTTCGCCGCCGGCCAGCCACTGAACCCGAAGAAACTGATCCAGGACATGGTCATCGGTCTGGCCGGTGGTGATGACGCCAAGTTCGCCGGCAGCCCCTACCCTGGCATCCCGCTGGGCGAGCACAGCGGTGGCCCGCATCAGCCGATCGTCTCCCTGCAAGGCAAGGCGCTGGTATCCGCCGAGACCCTCTGGTCCTGCACCACCTGCCGGGCCTGCGTCGAGGAATGCCCGATGATGATCGAGCACGTCGACGCCATCGTCGATATGCGCCGCCACCTCACCCTGGAGAAGGGAGCGACCCCGAACAAGGGCGCCGAGGTGCTGGAGAACCTGATCGCTACCGACAACCCTGGCGGCTTCGCGCCTGGCGGCCGCTTGAACTGGGCCGCAGACCTGAACCTGCCGCTGATGAGTGAGAAGAAACAGGCCGAGGTGCTGTTCTGGGTCGGCGATGGTGCCTTCGACATGCGCAACCAGCGTACCTTGCGCGCCTTCGTCAAAGTCCTGAAAGCCGCCAATGTCGATTTCGCCGTGCTCGGCCTGGAAGAACGTGACAGCGGTGACGTGGCCCGTCGCCTGGGTGATGAAGCTACCTTCCAACAACTGGCCAAGCGCAACATTGCCACGCTGAACCAGTACCGCTTCAAGAAGATCGTGTCCTGCGACCCGCACAGCTTCCATGTGCTGAAGAACGAGTACGGCGCCCTGGGCGGCCAGTACGAGGTCCAGCATCACAGCACCTTCATCGATGAGCTGATGCAGCGCGGCAGCCTCAACCTTGGCCAGCACAAGGGCGGCAGCGTGACCTACCACGACCCTTGCTACTTGGGCCGCTACAACGGTGAGTACGAGGCGCCGCGCAACGTGCTCAAGGCCATCGGTATCGAAGTGAAGGAAATGGAACGCTCCGGTTTCCGCTCACGCTGCTGCGGTGGTGGCGGCGGTGCGCCGATCACCGACATCCCCGGCAAGCAGCGGATACCCGACATGCGCATGGTGGACATCAAGGAAACCGGTGCAGAGCTGGTGGCCGTGGGTTGCCCGCAGTGCACCGCGATGCTCGAAGGCGTTGTGGCGCCGCGTCCGGAGATCAAGGACATCGCCGAACTGGTGGCGGATGTACTGATCGAGACAACGGTGGAAGCAAAAAAGCCGTCGGCGGCTAAAGCTGCCGTGGAGGTGGCGTGATGGTACGCACAGCACCGGCAGCAGGTGTAGGAGCGAGCTTGCTCGCGAACCGGCACCGTGCCGACATCATCCCCTTCGCGAGCAAGCTCGCTCCTACGATGCATACCCACTCGCCATTGGAGGTCCGCCCATGAGCGACATCATCCGCCGCGACCCGCGTGCCGAGTGGATCGCCCGCAACCGCCTGCACCCGCTGCATGCCGCCATGCAGCAGCAAGGACAGACGAGCTGGATGGGTCCCAACGGCATTATCCGCAAGAATCCACACACGATTGCCGCCGGTTTCATAGGCCCCAATGGCCTGAAACGGATCGACCGCAGCGGCGCCCAGCAGGGCACCGCTGGCAAGCGCAGCGCTACAACCGAAGTGGTGCAGCTGCCGCTGCATGTCGTCGAGCAACCGGCGTTCCACATCTGCGTGGTGCCTGACATGGTCGGTGGCCGCCTCTCCAGCCACGACAAGGACCTGCTGGGCCTGGCCAACAAGCTGGCCGGCAACGACGGCGCGGTGGTCGCCGTGCTCTTCGGCGAAGATAAGGAGGCGGCCTTCGACGCCGCCGGCGTCGACCGCGTCCTGCGCATCGAGGGCGAGGCCTTTGACGGTTATGCGCCCGAAGCGCGCGTGCTGGCCTTGAGCGCGGTGGAAAGCCAGTTCGCCCCGCGTCACTGGTTGCTGCCCGACAGCCGCACCGGTGGCGGAGAACTGGGCCGCCGGCTGGCCGCCAAACTTGGCGAGCGCCCGGCCACTCGCGTCTGGCAGGTCGCCAACGAACAGGCCATCGGCCGCGCCGGTGCCGGCCGCGAGGACTTGGTGCGCGCTGTGCCGCGCCTGATCCTCGCCGCTGCCGAATGCGCCGAGCCGGTCAGCGAAACCCGCCATGAAGCCCGTCCGCTGGAACTGGCAGCGAACATCGCCCACAGCCTGGCGCGCATCGAAGACCTCGGCCCGGTGGCCGTGGACCCGGCGCAGATTCCCATGGCCGAGGCGGAGTTCATCCTCTCCGGTGGCAACGGGGTCAAGGATTGGCAGCTGTTCCACGAGGCCGCCGTGGCCCTCGGCGCTACCGAAGGTGCCTCCCGCGTGGCGGTGGACGACGGCTTCATGCCGCGCAACCGCCAGGTGGGTGCCACCGGTACCTGGGTCACCGCGCGGGTCTACCTGGCCGTCGGTATCTCCGGCGCCATCCAGCACCTGCAGGGCATCGGTGCCTGCGACAAGGTGGTGGCGGTGAACATGGACCCGGGCTGCGACATGATCAAACGCGCCGACCTCTCGGTGATTGGCGACTCTGGCGCCATTCTTGCCGCCCTGATCCAGCTGGCCACCGAATACCGTCAGGGAGGGGCACGCGATGCCGCATGACACACTGAAGATCGTCAGCCTGGTCTCCATCGGCGCGCATCCCACCTCGGGCCGCGCACGCCGAGCCGACCAGGACGCCCGCGCCGTGGAACTCGGCCTTCGCCTGGCCGGCCCGCGTCTGCGCGTGGTCCACGCCGGCAACCCCCATGAGGAAGCCCTACGTGCCTACTTGGGCATGGGCCTGGATGAACTCATCGTCCTCGAGCAGAGCGCGCAGGACGACGCCCTGCCGCCGCTGGGCGACTTCCTCCGCGAGAGCGGCGCCCAGCTCGTTCTCACGGGAAGCCAGGCGGAAACCGGCGAAGGTTCAGGCATGCTGCCCTACCTGCTGGCCGAACGCCTGGGCTGGCCACTGGTGGTGGGTCTGGCCGAAGTGGAAAAAGTTGATAACGGCGTGGCTCAAGTGCTGCAAGCTCTGCCCCGCGGCCAGCGCCGACGGTTGAAGGTACGCCTGCCCTTCGTCGCCAGCGTCGACAACGCCGCCCCTACCGCACGCCAGAGCGCATTCGGCCCTGCCCGCCGTGGTCGCATCGAGGCCGAAGACGTGGAGCTGGTGGAGGATGTATTGTTCGCCGAGGCCCAGCTGCAACCGGCCCGCCCACGGCCCAAACGGCTCAAGGTGATCAAGGCCAAGACCGGCGCCGAGCGGATGAAGGCAGCCACCGCCAAGGCATCCGGAGGCGGTGGCCAGGTACTCAAGGACGTCTCGCCGCAAACGGGGGCCGAAGCTATCTTCAAACTGTTGCTGGAAGAAGGTGTGCTGCGCTGACCGCGCGGCACCATTTGGGAGGAATAGCGCGATGATGCATGCCGATCTGATCGACCAGGAAGATTTTCGAGAGCGCCTGGTGGCGCTGGGTATCAGCATCCCGCCGGGCGTCACTGCCGAGCAGGCCTGCGAACAGGCCGTGAGCGGCCTGAGCCCGGAGCGCGCCTTGGCCCTGCGCCGCCTGGTGGAAGAGCTGCTGGGCGGCAGCGCCACCCTGCTGCCCAATGTGCGCGAAGCGATTTCGCGCACCCTGCTGCCGGCCCTGGTGCCGCGCTGAAAGCCGATACCCGGGAACGACAAGGGCGCCATAGGCGCCCTTTTTCATTGCAGCGAAATCATTCGAAGCCTTGTAGGGGCGATTTCAATCGCCAAGCGGGCCGCAGGTCCGCCCTTCGGAGCTGAATTGGGCAGCTTCGCTGCCCTTGGCGAATGAATTCGCCCCTACAGGCAATCCAATTCAACCTGCAGGTCCATTCGCCAAGGCGGGCGAGGCGCGCCCCCTAGACCACCCGCACGCTGGCGAAGGTCGACTCACCCTGGGCGCGGCTCAGGGCCACACCGGCAGTGGAAGGATTGCGCACCAGTTCGTCCGGCACCGGCATCAGCGCCACCACGTTGGCATTCTGGCCGGCGCGCTCGTCACGCGGTGGGATGCCGAAGTACTCGCGGTAGCACTTGGAGAAGTGCGGGGTCGAAACGAAGCCGCACACCGACGCCACCTCGATGATGGACATCGCGGTCTGCTTCAGCAGTTGGCGTGCGCGGATCAGGCGCAGCTTGAGGTAGTAACGCGATGGCGAGCAGTGCAGGTACTTCTGGAACAGGCGCTCCAGCTGGCGGCGCGAGACATCGACGTAACAGGCCAGCTCGTCGAGGTCGATGGGTTCTTCCAGGTTGGCCTCCATCAGCGCGACGATTTCCTGCAGCTTCGGCTGGTTGGTGCCCAGCATGTGCTTGAGCGGCACGCGCTGGTGGTCCTGCTCGTTGCGGATGCGCTCGTAGATGAACATCTCCGAGATGGCTGCAGCCAGTTCGCGGCCGTGCTCGCGGGCGATCAGGTGCAGCATCATATCCATCGGCGCAGTGCCGCCAGACGAGGTGTAGCGGTTACGGTCGATGGAGAACAAACGTGTACTGATGCCGGCACGGGGGAAGGCTTCCTGCATCGCGGCCAGGCACTCCCAGTGCACGCTGCACTCGAAGCCGTCGAGCAGCCCGGCCTTGGCCAGCGCCCAGCTGCCGGTGCACACGGCGCCCAACTGACGGCCCTGGCGGGATTGCACCTGCAACCAGTGCGTATGTTCGCGGCTGACGCTGTGCTGAATGTCGACACCGCCGCAGACGATCACGGCATCCAGGACCGGCGCGTTATCCAGGCCACTGTCGGGGGTGATCTGCAGGCCATCGCTGGCGCTGACGGGGCGGCCGTCCTGGCTGAGGGTGTACCAGCGGTAGAGTTCACGACCGGAGAGGTGGTTGGCCATGCGCAGCGGTTCTACCGCGGACGCCAGGGAAATCAGGGTGAAGTTGTCCAGCAGCAGGAAACCGATGGACTGGGGAACACGGTTCTGGGGTTGAGCCCCTTGGTTGAACTGTGACATCAGTGAAACCCTCAGGCTAGGCAAGGAGCGGAGCCCCGTTTCGAGGCTTTTTCTTATGGCCTGGTACTGCGAAACCAGGGAATACCAAATATAGGCAAAGGCCGTGCCTAACTTGATTGGTCATTCAATTAAAAACAGTCGAATACATCCAAGGCCCGTGCCAGCGGGCCTAGGCGAGAGCGACAGAAGCTTTCTGTTTGCGACCGCCAGAGCCCGCGTCTGCAGGGCCCTGGGGACTTAGGTAGCACTGATGGTGTCGGCGGATGTCACCCCGTGCCGCAGGACACACCCTTCAGTAACAGACGAACGGTTCCTACAGTGACTATTGAGTCACACCACCGTTCGGCGCATTGCGCACCATCGCGGGGCAGTGACGGAGTCGCCGGGCAATCACGAGTCAGCACTCGATGGCGCTGACC
>NZ_JASATC010000045.1:0-43504 GCF_038440135.1 Pseudomonas sp. OTU5201
GTTTTTCTGGCGATGAATTCGCCCCTACAGATTCCGCCTGGCCTCTTTCTTTTCTGCTAGTCCGGCCAGACGATGCGGCGCCCCGGCGCGCGTTGCATGTTCTGTCAGCCCGGCCGAAACCCGGCCGAACTCACTGCCTATTGAGGGACCTTGCCGTGGAAAAGATCATCTACACCCTGTGGCGTAATCCGTCGGACAGCCTCGACGCCTTTTCCCAGCGCCTGCGGGGTGGCGTTGCTGAGCAACTCTTCACCTTGGGCGGCCGTGGCCTGCAGGTGAACCTGGCCGACGCCGATGTCGCCCCCGCCGCCGGACTGCGACAGGAAAACAACCGGCCGTTGGCGGATGCGGTCGTGTCGATCTGGGTCGACAGCGCCAACGCTCAGAGCCGTCGGCCCCTGGATGAAGTCCTGGCAGCGACCAGCAGCCGCCTGGCGGCCTACCTGGTATGCGAGTCGGTGGCGATCCGCAATACGCGTTTCCCCGCCCACCCTGGCCAGCGCACCCACGGTTTTTCGCAGATCGCCTTCCTCAGCTGCCCACCGCGCCTGACCCGGGACGCTTGGCTGGATACCTGGCGCAACTACCACACCCAGGTAGCCATCGATACCCAGGACAACTTCCTCTACGTGCAGAACCTGGTGGTACGAGCCCTGACCCACGGCGCCGCGCCGTTGGACGCCATTGTGGAAGAAGCTTTCCCGCCGGCTGCGATGACCGATCCCATGGCGTTCTTCGACGCAGTGGGTGACGAGGAGAAGTTCCAGAAGAACCTTGCGGCCATGATGGAGAGCTGCAACCGCTTCATCGATTTCGACAAGATCGATGTGCTCCCCACCAGTCAGTACGTGCTGAAGACGGCAACGGCGGGTTGAGCCGGGCACGAACCGTGCCGTATCTCCCGCCGGGGGTTAAGTCCTCCGGAGGAATCAGGCTTCCTCATCTTCCCGCACCAGCACACAGTGCAGGCCGTCATCGTCTTCGCTGCAGTCGTAGAGGTAGAACATCTGCACATCGCCGGTGGCGGTGACTACCGCGACGAAATCGCCGGCATCCGCGAGGAAGAAATCGCGGGTCGCCGGATCGGCCTGGCACTCGATCAGCGCCGTGACGAAGGACGAGGGGTCGATGTCGCCGAAGTAGTCTTCGTGATCCTGCTCGTTCCATTCGGCCGGGGCCTGGAAAGGCCCGGTAAACAGAACACGCGCATCACCGAGGTCTTCCTCTTCGGCGTCCAGGTCATTCTCATCGGGGCGATAGAGGGTGCAGTCCAGGGCATCGGCATGGTCGAGTACGGCCTGACGGGCGGCCAGGCGCTTTTCCGGATCAAGGCCGGCGGCGAGGCAGATCTGGGCCCAGCTGTCTTGTTGGCTTGGGGACACGAGGTGATCCTTCTTGGTTGGGGCTGAAAAGGAGTCTAGTGTCAGGCACGGTAGAGCGGCGGGCAATTCTCGATTGGGGGCAACGTGCGCGCCTGTGCTTAGATAAAACCATCGCCCACAGGCCGAGCCTCATGATCCCCGCCGATACCCTGGTCCAGTTGCAAGACATCTTCCGTGTCCACGGCATGACCGACCCGGCGCTACAGGATTGCCTGATGCAGGCGCTCAAGCTGCGCGACTACGACCGCGACCAGCTGATCATCCGCGCAGGCGAACGTCCCACCCACTTCTACGCGATCCTTTCCGGCGTAGCCCGCTACTACTACCTGTCCCCCGAAGGTCGGCAGTGGAACAAGACCTTCTTCCGCGAAGGCCAACTGATCGGTTCCCTCAGCGCCCACCTCAAGCAGCAGCCCTGCACCTACAGCATCGCCGCGGTGGAACGGTGCCGGCTGGCCAGCCTGCCGCTGGCGATTCTCAGTCAGCAGGGCGAGCGCTTCCCCCAACTGCAGCAGATGCAGGATCTGGTGACTCGCCAGATCATGTTGCGTAACGAGGACCGCGAGGCGCTGCTGCTGACAAGCAACAGCGAACAGCGCTACCAGTGGCTGATGGAGCACGAAGCCTGGCTGCTGGATCGGGTGCCGCAGTACCAGTTGGCCAGCTATCTGGGGATGGACCCGGTATCGTTCTCGCGGGTCAAGCGCCGGCAGGACCGCTGACCATCTCCCGTACCCGCAAACCCAGGGCCTCGGCACGCTCCGCACAGAAGTCGTGCTGCTCGGCCGGGACATCCGTCAGCGTTATCCACAGACCGCCATCAGCACCTTGCACGACCTCGCAGCCCAGCGTCGGGCAGCGACTGGCGACCCGCTCGCGATAGACACAGGTCGCCGCCATTTCCCGCAGACGCTGCTTGAAGATCTTGCCCACCACGGTCACCGGCAGGGCTTCCACCTGGAACACCCGCTTCGGGCAGGCCGGGCGTTCGTCGATATGGTCGAACGCGAACTGCTGCAACTCATCGCTGCTTGCCGTCTGCCCCTGGCGCAGTTGCACGTACACCACCGGCAACTCGCCTGCATACTCGTCCGGCATGCCCACGGCGGCAGCCAAGGACACCGCCGGGTGGCTTTCCAGGCAACTTTCGATCAGCGCCGGGTCGATGTTGTGGCCACTGCGGATGATCAGGTCCTTGGCACGCCCAGTAATGAACAGGTTGCCCTGCTCGTCCAGATGCCCGAGGTCGCCACTGCGCAGCCAGCCGCCCTCCAGGGCTGGAATGTCCTGCCCCAGGTAGCCGGCGAATACCGTGGGCCCGCGAACGCAGATTTCCCCACCGTCGATTTTCACCTCGATGGGCCGCGCTACATGCCCGGCACTCCCGGGAATCGCCGGGCTGGCCAGGTTGGGCAAGGCGATCACCCCGGTGCATTCGGTCATGCCATAGGCCTGGTACAGCTCCAGCCCGGTTACCGCCTTCACCTTCTCGCACAGGACCGCTGGCACGGGCGCGCCGCCGGAGAGCATGAAACGCAGGCTGCCGATGCTGCGTCCGTCGATGGGCACTTCGAGCATGGCCGCAACCGAGGTGGGTATGCCGCCGCTCAGGGTGATGCCGTAGTGCTCCACCAGCCGCCAGTGCTGGCGGATCACCTCTGGATTGCGGAAACCACCCAGAGTCGGCAGCAGCATGCGCAGCCCGCTGACCAGTCCGCCCAGGCTGTTCACCAGGGCGCCGGCCACATGGAAGATTGGCAGGCCATTCAATGCCACGTCCTCCGGGCCGGCTTCCATGCAAGCGCGATAGGCACAGGCGGCCGCCACCTGGTTGGCATGGGTCTGCCGGGCCAGCTTGGGCAGGCCTGTGGTGCCGCCGGTGTGGAAGTAGGCAGCACTATCCTCTGGCCGAGGCAAAAGAGCAGGCTCCAGCGCAGCGTCGCTGTAACCCTCGAGCAAACCGTCATAGAAGAACTCGCCGCCTTGCGTCAGCACCGATACGCACTTCGGCCTGTTCGGTAAACGCAGGGAGGCGCCCAGGGCTTTCTGCCACAGGTCGGAACCCGCTACCGGGCCGAGGGCCACCACCAGATCGGTGCCAGCCTTTTCCATCAAGCTGACCAGAGCGTCTTCGTTCAACAACGGATTGATCGGGTTGGCGATGCCGATACTGGTCGCCGCCCAGAGCAGGCACTGACTCTGCGCAATGTTCGGCAGCAACAGGGTGATCACCGGTTTGCGGGTTCCTGCCAGCTCCAGCAACAGCCGCGCGCTGCGGTTGAGCTGGGCGAAGAACGCCGCGTAGCTCAGGTTCTGCTCACCGATCTCCGCTCCCAGGCTGTGGATAAAGGTCAGGGCCGTCCGCTCCGGGTGGCACGACGCCGAGGCCTGCAACAGTTCGTAGACAGTGGTGGGAGCTTGGCTAAGCATGGCGGCCTCCTGGACCTGCGCGTTGTTGTGCGCCGATTGTTGGGGACCGATGCAGCGGTGGCATTAACAAATGTTAAGAAGGTGGACGCCGCTTAGAAGCGTTCCAGTTGCATCTCTCGCAGCCGGCTCAAGGTGCGACGGAAGGGGAACTCCAGATAGCCGTCGGTGTAGAGGCGGTCCATGGCCACGGCGGCCTCCACGTAAAGCGGCACACGACGGTCGTAGCACTCGTCCACAAGGGCAATGAAGCGGCGCACACCATCGTCATGTACGGACAGCTGCGGCAGCTCCCGATCGCCAGCGGCCACTCGCTCAGCACCATCTTCGGTGCCACGCGCGATGCGCCCTTCGCGACGGGCAGCGCTGAGGTTGGGCACTTCTCCCAGGAGAATCGCCTGGAAGCGGTCGCACAGTGCGATGAAATCCAGCGCGGCGAGTGGCTGTTGGCACAGGTCTTCGTAGCGGAACCAGACCGCCGTCGCACATCGGCGCACGACCGGCACCGGACGATGGCCCAGCTCCACGGCAGCGCGAGAACTGCCCTGGCCCGCCGCCAGCCGTTCGAACACCTCAGCCAGGGCGCCGGGTCGACCAGGCTCGGCCACCCAGTAGCGTTGATGAGCCGCACCGGGGTGCAACCGATGGTCCTGATCGCCATCCACCGCTACGACCTGCATATGCCGCTCGATCGCCTCGATGGCTGGAAGGAAGCGCTCGCGGTTGAAGCCGTCGGCATAGAGCTGCTGCGGCGGCTGGTTGGAGGTGGCAACCATGGCCACGCCTTCCTCGAACATCGCCCGCATCAGGCGGCCTAGCAGCATGGCGTCGCCGATGTCATTGACGAACAACTCATCGAAACACAGCACCCGTACATCCTGCCCCAGCTCACGCGCCAAAGCCTGCAGCGGGTCCGGTGTGCCGGTGAGCTGGAACAGGCGTTGGTGAACCCAGCGCATGAAGTGATGGAAGTGCTGGCGCCGCGCCGGAACCTTGAGGCTCTGATGGAAGCGGTCCATCAGCCAGGTCTTGCCGCGCCCGACCGGCCCCCAGAGGTAGACGCCGGTCACTTCACCGGCGCGATGCAACGCCTCATGGCAGGCCTGCAGGCAGTCGACGGCATGGCGCTGGGCGGCATCCGGCTGGAAACCGCCTTGCTCCAGGGCATGGCGGTAGGCGGCAAGGGGGGAGTCGAAAGTCATGGCGCAGCATTGTGGAGGTTGCAGGCGCCATGGGGAAGGTTTGTCGGTTGGCGCAAAGCGCAGCGAAGCCCAACGCATCCGGCCTCGGATACTTCCGCGTGGCGAAAACAACCCTCACCCCCGGCCCCTCTCCCGGTGGGAGAGGGGAGCAGAGCACTCAGAACTGCTCCAGCGCCAGCAAGTCGGCCAGGGCCTGGCGACGGCGGATCAGGCGAGCCTCGTCGCCATCCATCAGTACCTCCGGCAGCAGCGGACGGCTGTTGTAGTTGGACGACATGGACGCACCGTAGGCACCGGTGTCGTGGATCAGCAACAAATCGCCGACTTGCGCAGCCGGCAGCTCTCGCGGAGCCACCAGACCGCCGTCGTGCTGGGTGAAGACGTCACCGGACTCGCACAGTGGGCCGGCGACCACAGTCGGGCGGCTGGGGGCGTTGACCAGATTGCCGGCATTGTCCAGCAGGGTCATGGCGTGGAAGCTGCCGTACATGGACGGGCGCATCAGGTCGTTGAAGCCGGCGTCCACCAGGATGAAGTGGTTGTTGCCGACATCCTTGGTGGCACGTACTTCGCTCAGCAGGCAGCCGGACTCGGCCACCAAGAAGCGGCCCGGCTCCAGTTCCAGGCGCACCGGATGCTTGACGATGCCTTCGATCTCGCGACGAGCCTGGTTCCAAAGTTCGGCATAGCGCGGGATATCCACCACCGGGTCGCCATCGCGGTAGGGAATGGAAAGGCCGCCGCCGGCGGAGATGGCTTCCAGGTCGCAGCCCAGGTCACGCACCGCGCCGACCATCGCACCGCAGACTTCTTCCAGGTGGCTGTAATCCACGCCCGAACCGATGTGCATGTGCAGGCCCACCAGCACCAGGCCGTAGTCGCGGATCACCGCCATCGCCGCATCCAGTTGGCTGTGCCAGATGCCGTGCTTGCTGTTCTCGCCGCCGGTATTGGTCTTCTGGCTGTGGCCATGGCCGAAGCCGGGGTTGATGCGCAGCCAGACACGGTGGCCAGGGCTTGCCTGACCAAGCTGGGTGAGCATGTCGATGGAGCCGACGTTGACCTCGATGCCCAGTTCCACGGCGCGGGCCAGGGTCGGGCGGTCAAGCAGGTCGCAGGTCAACACCACGCCGGCCGGCTCGCCCTTGGGCGAATAGCCGGCCAGCAGCGCACGCTCGATTTCGCCGAGAGACACCGCGTCCACCTGCACGCCTTCCTCGCGCATCAGGCGCAGGATGCTCAGGTTGGAACAGGCCTTCTGGGCAAAACGGATCACATCAAAACCCTTGAGCTGGGCGATGCGCTCACGGATCACCGCAGCGTCATAGCACCACAGCGGGGTGCCGTGTTCACGGGCAAGGTTGGCGAGGGTGGCGGCGGGAATATTCGGGCGCATGGCGACCTCCAGGGAAGGAATGGCGCCATGATGGCGAGGCCGATCGATTCAATAAAATACCAATTTGTGCACACACCATTCATTATTGATATGTACAGTCACCTGTTTCCGAGCGCCCCATGGACCTTTCCATCCGCCATATCGAAGTCTTCCGCGCGGTAATGACCGCCGGCAGCGTAACCGGCGCCGCGCGCCTGCTGTTCACCTCGCAGCCCACGGTGAGCCGCGAACTGGCGCGTTTCGAGCACTTGCTGGGCTTCCGCCTGTTCGACCGTGAGGGCGGCCGCCTGGCGCCCACCGCACAGGGCCTGGCGCTGTTCGATGAAGTGCAACGCTCCTACGCCGGGCTGGAACGCATCGTCGGTGCCGCCCAGGCCATCCGTCGATTCGACCAGGGCCAACTGGCCATCACTGGCCTGCCGGTGTTCGCCCAGACCCTGCTGCCCGGTTTCTGCCAGGCCTTCCTCGAACGCCATCCCGGCGTGCGCCTGGCCATAAGCGCTCAGGAGTCGCCGTTACTGGAAGAGTCCCTCAGTGGCCAGCGTCATGATCTTGGGCTTTCGGAAACCGACATCCTGCCGCGCGGAACCCGAGGTTCGACGCTGTTCGCTGCGGATATGGTCTGCGTACTGCCGGAAGGCCACGAACTGCTGACGCGACCCGAGCTGGAGTTGGCGGACTTCCATGGGCGACCCTTCATCAGTCTGGCCGGCCTGGACATCTATCGGCAGAGCCTGGACGCCCACTTCCTCGCCGCCGGGGTGGAACGCCGGATGGTGGTGGAAACCAGCACCGCCGCCTCGGTCTGCGCCATGGTCCGCCAGGGCCTGGGGCTGGCCATCGTCAACCCGCTGAGTGCCCTGGACGAAGCGGGCCGGGGCCTGCAGATGCGGCGCTTGCGCACGTCAATTCCCTTCCGTGTGCAGCTGATCCGCCCGGAGTACCGGCCCTCCTCCGTGCTGGTGGATACCGCCACTGAGATACTCCGCGAGCAGGCGCAAAGCCTGATCAGGACGCTGGAAGCACGGCTGCAGCGCACGGACTGAACGATGCCGTGCCACTTACCCTGGCCAGGCTGACGCACAATAGAAACCCGCACCGAGTTCGACACGACGAGGCAGGCACAGAATGAAATCCCCCGGCGGCATGCTGCTCACCTGTATCGAACTGGACCGCACCAGCGCCGTACCCCTCTACCGCCAGCTCTACCTGCAAGTGCGCAAGCAGATCCTCAGCGGCCGGCTACCGGGCGGCACACGACTGCCCTCTACCCGCACGCTGTGCAAGGAGCTGGAGCTGTCGCGGATCACGATCCTCAACGCGTTCGACCAACTGACCGCCGAAGGTTTCCTGGCACCGCGCACCGGCGCCGGCACCTATGTCGGCGACGAATGGGAACGCCGTGATGCCGCTGCCGATGGCCCGCGCAAGCCGCCGCGCCTGTCGAGCCTGAGTCAGTCCGTGCATTCCCTGCGCAGCGAACATTTCGGCGGGGTGTCCTATGCCACCTGGGCGCCCGAGTGCCCGACCTCCTTCCTGCCCAGCCACCCGGCCTACGACGCCTTCCCGCTGCCGGTGTGGAAGCGCCTGATGAACCGCCACCTGCGCCAGCCGACCAAGGCGCTGCTCGGCTATGGCGAACTCAAGGGCTTGCAGCGCCTGCGCGAAGCCATCGTCGAATACGTCTTCGACGCCCGCGGCATCGAGTGCAGCCTGGACCAGGTGGTGATCGTCTCCGGCGCCCAGCAGGCCTTCAACCTGCTCGGCATGCTGCTGCTCGACCCGCAGGACGGCGTGTGGATGGAAGACCCCGGCCACATCGCCGCCCGCATCGCCTTCCAGGCCCAGGGCTGCCGGCTGGTTCCGCTGCGCATCGACGATCAGGGCCTGGACGTGCAGCAAGGCCTGCGCGACTGTCCGGACGCCCGCCTCGCGTTCACCACACCTTCGCGCCAGCATCCGCTCGGCACCACCATGAGCTATGCCCGGCGCCTGGAACTGATCGAGTGGGCCGGCCGTGGCCATGGCTGGATAGTGGAGGACGACTGCGACAGCGAATTCCGCTATGTCGGTCGTCCGCTGCCGGCGCTGTTCGCCATGGATCAATGGCAGAAGGTCATCTACGTCGGCACCTTCAGCAAGGTGCTTTACCCCTCGCTGCGCCTGGGCTACGTGATCCTGCCGGAGGCCCTGGTGGAGCCCTTCTGTGCCATCCGCGCGGTGATGGACCGCAGCCCCTCCACCCTGCACCAGGCAACCACCGCAGATTTCATCGTCGAGGGACACTTCCTCGGTCACATCCGCCGCATGCGCGCGCTCTACCAGGGCCGCCAGGCACGCCTGCTGGAACAGTTGCAGCGCCGCCTGGGCGGCTTCATGCGGGTCAACCCCGTGGAAGCGGGCCTGCACCTGATCGGCTGGCTCGACGAGGCCGAGGACGACAACGCCGTCGCACAAGGGCTGGCCGGGCAGCAGATCTACACCTATGGCCTGGGCGACTACTGCATCAAGCGTTACCTGCCCCCGGGATTGCTGATCGGCTTTGCCGGCACCCCCGAGGAACAGGCCGCCGAGAAAGTCGAGGCCCTGGCAAGGGCCCTGGCGAATCTCGGCTGCCGCCTGTAGCGGCGCCCACCCAAAGTGGTCATAACAATTAAAGAATAATGGCTATATCGATAGCGCCATTCCGGAGAGATAAAGGCAGCGCCGGCCAACCCGGCACCTTTTTCAGGAATGACAAGAATGAACGCTATCCAAGCACGCTTTACCGCGCTGCTGCGCCAGAACGCCAGCAGTGAAGCCCCGCCTCCGGCCCTGACGCCCAAGCTCGCCACCCGTCTGCTGGCACGCCTCGAAAGCCTCCGCCTGTTCGCCCACGGCTACCCGCTTCTGACCAACCTCACCCACGGCCGGCTCAAGCCCGAGGACCTGCTGGACTTCGCCTACCGCCATGAACTGCAGGGCCTCTCCCTGCACCTGCTGGACGGTGAAGAGAACAGCCTGTCGCAGATGAGCCCGGCCCAGCTCCGCGTCTTCGCCGACAAGGCGCGCGCCCTGGGACTGGACGTGCACCTGGAGATCAGCAGCACGCGCCGCGAAGACGTCGACCAGGTGGTGGCCGTCGCCCAGGCGATAGGCACCCGCAACATCCGCGTCTACTCGCGCTACGAGGGTCACCTCTCGCGGGTCATGGCACTGATCGAGGCAGACCTCCAGTACATCGGCCAGTTGGCCGACCAGCACGACCTGCACTTCGACTTCGAACAGCACGAGGAGCTCAAGAGCGGCGAGATTGCGCAACTGCTGCGCCAAGCCGGCAACCCGCGCCTGAATGCACTGTTCGACTTCGGCAACATGATCAACGCCTGCGAGCAACCGCTGCCGGCGCTTCAGACACTTTCCCCGTACATCCGCCAGGTACACCTCAAAGGCGTGCGCATCGTCCCCGAACAGAACGGCTTCGGCCATTACGGCGTCCTCCACGGCAGCCGCGAAGATGACCTGCCCGGCGCACGGATGCTGTTCGAACTGCTGATGCTCGGCGAACACGCGCCCCAGGTGATCGCCTTCATCCTGGAGCAGGAAAACCACTACATCGCCCCGTCGTTCCGTCAATCGGACGAGGTGGAAGACCCCTTCATTCCCTACCGGGAGATGAGCGAAACCGCCCTTCCGCCCGGCTACACGGCCGACCGCATGATGGCCGACGAGCACCGTTGGGCGAACAACCAGATCCGGTATGTCCGCGGGCTGCTCACCGAGTTGCGCGTGCTGGCCGAACTCACGCTGACCGAGGCCGGCCAATCCTGCGCCTGACCCGCCGCCAGCAATTCACCCCTTGATACTGTGGAGAACAAAAATGACAGCACAGGCTAAGGCCAAGTGGCTCAGATTCCTGATCCTCGTCCTCGGCGGCGGGACCATCTACAAGCTCGCCAACCTGAAAGACGCCTTTTACGTGCCCATGCAGGAACACATGGGCCTGAGCCACACCGAGATCGGTACCCTGCTCAGCGCGAACGCCATCATCGCCACCGCCCTGTTCGTGGTCGGCGGCTTCCTGGCGGACCGCTTCGACACCCGCAAACTGATTCCCCTGGGCCTGATCGGCACCGGCGCGCTGGGCCTTTACCTGGCAACCTTCCCCGGCTACAGCCAGTTGCTGATCGTGTTCAGCCTGTTCGCCATCTGCGCCGACTGCATTTACTGGCCCGCATTGCTCAAGGCCGTTCGCAACCTGGGCGACGACACCGAGCAGGGACGGATGTTCGGTTTCCTGGAAGGTGGCCGTGGTGTGGTCGATACCCTGGTGGCCTTCTCCGCACTGGGCGTGTTCGTCGCCATGGGCTCGGGCGAAGCCGGCCTGAAATCGGCCATTGTGTTCTATTCGGTGATCGATATCGGCGCAGGCCTGCTCACCTGGTTCCTGCTCAAGGAAAGCAAGCAAGGCCCTGCCAGGACTGAAACCATTGGTCTGGCCGGCCTGCTGGAAGCGGTACGAGTACCGGGCATCTGGCTGGTCAGCCTCAACGTGTTCATGGTCTACATCGTCTATTGCGGCCTGACCTACTTCATCCCCTACCTGAAGGACATGTACCACTTGCCGGTCGCGCTGGTCGGTGCCTACGGGATCATCAACCAGTACTTCCTCAAGGTGCTCGGCGGTCCGGCCGGTGGCTTCATGGCGGACAAGGGCTTCCAGAGCCCGAGCCGCTACCTGAAGTGGGCATTCCTGGCGCTGCTGCCGGTCATGGCAGTGATCCTCACGATTCCCACAGGGGAAAGCTTCATCTACGCCGGGATGGCGGCCACGCTGTCGTTCGCGCTGATCGTCTTCACCATGCGCGGCGTGTTCTGGGCACCCATGAGCGAGGTAGGCATTCCCTCGCGCATCACCGGCTCTGCCTTCGGTATCGGCTGCCTGATCGGCTACGCACCGGGCATGTTCGCGTACGTCATCTACGGCGCCATCCTCGACCACTACCCGGGGGAACAGGGTTACACCTACGTGTTCGGGCTGATGAGCGTGCTGGCGGTAATCGGCTTCATGGTCTCCAGCCTGCTGCACCGCGCAGTGCGCAAGCGCGGCGATACCTTGTCGGAGGGAATGGCGGCCGAGGCTTGAAGCCGTTCCACCCCGGCCCGAAACGAAGAAGCCAGCCCCAGGGGCTGGCTTCTTCGTTTGCGCAGGGTGCGCTAGCGGCTATGGGCCAAAGCCCCCGACGGCACCTTGCCGCTGGTGCCGGTTTCCAGCCAGCGGCGCATGCGCGTCGCGTCGGCCATATGGGTGTACCTGCCGTAGGCATCCAGAAGCACCATGGCCACCGGGCGCTGATTCATGCGGGTCAGCATCACCAGGCAATGGCCGGCGTCATTGGTGAAGCCGGTCTTGGTCAGTTGGATGCTCCAGTTCGGCTTGCGCACCAGGCCGTTGGTATTACGGAACCCCAGGCTGTAACGCGGTTTGATGAAGGTGACGGTCTTGCTCTCGGTGGTGCTGAGCTGGGTCATCAGCGGGAACTTGCGGGTTTCCTTCAACAGCACCACCAGGTCGTTGGCAGTGGATACGTTCATCGGCGACAGGCCGGTGGGCTCGACATAGCGCGTGCTCTTCATTCCCAGCGCGTGCGCCTTGGCATTCATCGCGGCAATGAAGGCACGGTAACCACCCGGGTAGTGGTGGGCCAGGGTCGAGGTGGCGCGGTTTTCCGAAGACATCAGGGCGATGTGCAGCAATTCGCGGCGGCTCAGTTGGCTGCCCAGGCGCACCCGCGAATAGACCCCGCGCATTTCGCGGTTGTCGCGAATGGTGACGGTCAGCACTTCGTCCAGCGGTTGCTTGGACTCCAGCACCACCACCGCAACCATCAACTTGGTCACCGACGCGATGGGCATCACGCGGGTCGGATTGCGTGCATAGAGCACCTTGCCGCTGTTGAGGTCCACCAGTGCAGCACTGCGTGACGACAGTTGCAGCTTGGCCGGGTCACGTGCCGGCAAGGACTGTTCCTGGGCTTGGGCTGGCGAACCTGCAAAAACGAACAGGCAGGAACCCAGGACGAACAGTTTGGCGATGGAACTGCGAATTTTCACGATGCGTCCAGTAACGTAAGTAATGAAGAAAAAATGAAATGAAATGTAGGACCGATACCGGGCAAGTATAGGAATGAAGGAGCAAAAGCACTCAGTGCCTTCCGTCGACGGGGCGCGATTTTGCGCCTTTGGTCGAATGTCCGCCAGAGGGAGAGCGTGGGCGAGCTTCGCCACGAGGATCAGCGAATCGAGGCGCCGCGCTCAGCCAGCAGCTGGCGCAACAGGGAGCGATGGCAGCGCGCCTCGTTTTCGCAGTAGCAGCCCACTGCGAAGTCGCTGCCATGGGACAGGGCTGCCAGCAGGTCGAGTACCCGCGAGCCCTCCCCGCCTTCCATTTCAGCGCGGTAACGCTTGGCAAAGCGCGCCCAGTCGGCGTCACTTTCGACGGCCTTGCCCTCGGCCATCAGCTCGGCGCTGGGGGCCAGCAGCGGTAGCCAGGTGTCGTAGTAGTCGCGGCTGGCGAACTCGGCCTTGGGTACGCCACGCGGCGGCCGCCGCACCGTGCCGATGCGCACCCCCTCTCCTGCGGCCCGTGGCGTACCCAGCTGGACGATGCTGATGCTCATTTCCCCTCCTCCCTAGCGGCTGCTGCCGGGCAGCTCGCGGAAATCCCCGCTCCTGTCCATGGCCTGGAGGGCCTCCAGCAGCTTGGCCGTTGGCGTGACCAGCTTGCGCTGCTCCAGGTCGAACCAGCCGACGGTGGAGGTCACCCGTGCCGCCAGGGTGCCGCTGCGGAAGAACTCGTTGCGCAGCAGCATCCGGCTGCCATCGGCCGAGAGGCCGGCGGCGCTCATGGTGATCTGCAGTTCGTCGAGCAGGTGGCATTCGCGGAAGTATTCGATCTCGTCCTTCATCACCACCGGGCCCAGGCGCAGGCGGCGGAACTCGGACATGGGGAAACCGAAGTCGGCGAAATACATCATGCGCACGTCGGCGGACTTGTCGAGGTAGGCGGTGTTGCGCATGTGGGAATTGAAGTCCATGTCGCCCCAGCCGGCGGTGAGGGTCTTCTGGTACATGAGTGGTCTCCGGTGGCGTGCAGTGGTGGCATCCACTGTAGGGCGACCGGGCCCTCTGCAATACTGGCGCGATTGACAACTTTGGTAGCGATCGCGCCATGAAGATCACCGTCCTCGCCCTCGAAGGGGTTTTCGACACCGGCCTGTCCGCCGTGCTCGACGCCCTGGCCACCGCCAACGAGCTGGCAGTCCTGCATGCCCTGCCCGCTCCACAGTTCCAGGTATCCCTCGCCGGGGTGCGGCCCGAGGTGAACAGCTCGCTCGGCTTCGGCGTGCCGGTGCGCCCGGTGAAAGACTGCCCGCCCCCTGACTGGGTGATAGTCCCGGCCATGGGCTACAAGATGCCCGAACCGCTGCAGCAGGCCCTGGCCCGAGACGATGTGGCCGACGCCGTCGTCGCCCTGCACGACTGGGCCGCAGGCGGAGCGCGCATCGCCGCAGCCTGCATCGGCACCTTCGTGCTGGCGGAAACCGGTCTGCTGGACGGCCATGAAGCCACCACCACCTGGTGGCTGACACCGTTGTTCCGGCAACGTTATCCACAGGTGCAACTGGATGCCGGACGCATGATCGTCAGCACCGGCCAACTGGTGACCGCCGGCGCCGCCTTGAGCCACCTGGACCTGACCCTCTGGCTGATCCGCCAGACCAGTCCGGAACTCGCCGCACTGGTGGCGCGCTACCTGATCGTCGACTCGCGCCCCTCGCAGTCGGCCTACGCCCTCTCCGACCACCTGGCCCATGCCGATCCGCTGGTGCAGCGCTTCGACCGCTGGGTCCGCGAGCGCCTGGCGGAGGGCTTCAACCTGGATGTGGCGGCCCGGGAACTGGCGACCAGCAAGCGCACCCTCGCCCGGCGCATCCACGACGTGCTGGGCAAAACGCCCCTGGCCTATGTACAGGACCTGCGCATCGAGCGCGCCGTTCATCTGCTCAAGACCAGCGAGCACAGCGTCGACCAGGTCGCCGGCCTGGTGGGCTACGCCGATGGCGTGACCCTGCGCACCTTGCTGCGCAAGCGCCTGGGCAAGGGCATCCGCGAACTGCGCGCCGGTTGATGCGCGCGCCTGGGTTCAGCCGGGCAGGCCGAACCAGCTGGAAATCACCTTGAACTGCTCCGGGATCGGTGCGGTGACCGTCTCGAACACGCGGCGATAGCCGGTGGCGTGGATCAGCCAGACGCCCTCGCGCTTGACGTATTCGTCCTGATAGAGCGCCGTGCCGTGCACCATCCAGCTGTTCTCCTGGTCGATCACATGGTCCTCCAGGTACCAGGTGCCCCGGGCCCGATCCGCGGCCAGCAGCTCGATCTCCGGGTGGTGGCCGTGGTGCTTGGACAGCAGCGTTGGGCGGTCCATCAGCTCGCGCAGGCCGGCGACGAAGGCCTCGCGACCGGAAAAGCTGTACGTGCCGCTGTCCAGCGAGGTGGTCACATCCTCGGCCAGGCAAGTGGCGAACAGCGCCCAGTCGTGGCAGTCGAGCGCGCGGAAGTAGCGGTACTTGAGTTGCCGGATCTGCTCGATCTCGAGGTAAGTCTCAACTGCATTGGCCATCGCGGGTGCTCCGATTGGGGGATGCCGCAGGTTAGGAGCCTGCCGGCGCCGACTCATCGTCCAAGGGGACTAGTGATCCCGCGTGCAAGCCTGCAGTAGTCCAATCGGCCGATGCCCCACCGCGCTGCCGATGCGAGTTTCCCCGCACCTGCACCCGCGCAGGATGGATAAGGAGACTTCACAGCATGTCCGAGGCATCGAACAAGCAAGCGCTCTATGAACTCGTCTGTCGTTATGCACAAGCGGTGGATCAACGCGACTGGGCGGCTTTGGCTCGCCTGTTCAGCGCCGACGCGGTCCTCAAGGGGCCGGGATTCAGCTTCGATGGCGTGGCGGCCATAGTCGACGGCATGAACGGCCTCGGCCGCTTCAGCATCACCCAGCACCATGTGCATAACCACCTGGCCGAGGTGGACGAATTGGAAGCCAGCGCAGAGACCTACTGCGTCGCCAACCACCTGTATGACGCCGATGGCATCACCCGCAAGCTCGACTGGGGCATCCGCTACCGCGACCGCTTCGCCTGCATCGACGGCCTCTGGTGCATCACCCAGCGGGAGCTGCTGCTGGATTGGAGCCAGGACCTGCCCGTGCAAGGGACTGCGCCATGAGGGCGCCGCTTGCGGGCAAGACCGCCCTGATCACCGATGACACCGGCGCCCTGCGCGCAGCCCTGACCGGTAGGGAAACCTCGAGGAACCCCGCATGAAACGCGTTCAAGACAAGGTCGTACTGATCACCGGCGCCGCCAGCGGCGTCGGCAAGGCCGATGCCCTGCTGCTGGCCGCCGAAGGCGCCCGCGTGGTGCTCGCCGACATCGACTGCGCGGCTGGCGAAGCACTGGCTGCGGAGATTGGCCCCAACGCCCTGTTCGTCGAACTCGATGTCGCCGAGGAACAGCACTGGCAACGGGTCATCGAGCAGACCCTGGCGACCTTCGGCCGCCTCGACGTGCTGGTCAACAACGCCGCCATCTGCCCGCTAGGTACTGTCGAAGAAGCAAGCCTGGCGCAGTGGCGCAGCGTGATGCGGGTGAACGCCGATGGCTACTTCCTTGGCTGCAAGCACGGCATCGAGGCGATGAAACGAAATGCCAGCGGCGGCTCGATCATCATGATGTCGTCGATCGCCTCCCTTGGCGGGCTCCCGCCCATGTGCGCCTACAGCGCCTCCAAGGGCGCAGTCACCGCGCTGACCCGCAGCGTGGCGGTGCATTGCAAGAACAGCGGCTATCGCATCCGCTGCAACTCTATCCATCCGGACGGCATCTGGACGCCCATGACCCAGGCGCTGGTGCCGGGCCTCGACCCCGCAGCGCTGGGCATCGGCGACAACCCCATGGCGCGCATGTGCATGCCCGAGGATGTCGCCAACCTGGTGCTGTTCCTCGCCTCGGACGAATCGCGCTTCATCAACGGCGCCGAGCTGCGCATCGACAACGCGCAACTGATCTCCGGTATCGCCGGCAAATAAAGGAGTCAACCACGATGAACATGTTGCAAGGCAAGGTAGCGCTGGTCACCGGTGGCGGCCAGGGCGTCGGCCAGGGCATCGCCTATTCGCTCGCGGCCGAAGGTGCCAAGGTGGCCGTCGCCGGCCGTACCCTCGCCACCCTGGAAGAAACCTGCGCGGAAATCCGTCGTCGCGGCGGCACCGCCCTGGCGGTGGAGTGCGACGTGATGAACCAGGCGGACATCGACCGCTGCGTCGCCCAGGTGGTGGAGGCCTTCGGCGGCCTGAATATCCTGGTCAACAACGCCCACATCGTGCCGCTCGGGCGCATCCTCGATGTGACCGACGAAGCCTTCATGCAAGGCATCGACTCAGGTCCGGTGGCGACACTGCGCCTGATGCGCGCCTGCTACCCCCACCTCAAGGGCGACGGGGCGGTGATCAACCTGGCCTCCTCGGCCGCCGTGCGTTGGGATGCCTCGGGCTACGGCCACTACGCCGCCACCAAGGAAGCGATCCGCTCCCTCAGCCGCGGCGCCGCCTGTGAATGGGGCGTGGACGGCATCCGCGTCAACGTCATCGCTCCCCACGCCCTGTCGCCCGGCCTGCGCGGCTGGATCGAGGGTAACCCGCAGGAGGCCGAAGCCTTCTTCAACAGCATTCCGCTGCGCCGCGTCGGCGACTGCGAACAGGACATCGGCCGCACCGTGGCCTTCCTGGTGAGCGACAACGCCCGCTACCTGACCGGCGCCACCATCCCGCTGGATGGCGGCCAAGCCTATTGGGGTTAATCAAGGAAAAAGGCATGAAACGACTGGAAAACAAGATAACCATCATCACCGGCGGCGCACGCGGCATGGGCGCGCAAACCTCGCGGCTGTTCGTCGAGGAAGGCGCGACCGTGGTCATCGCCGACCTGCTGGAAAACGAAGGCCAGGCATTGGCGGCTGAGTTGGGCGACAAGGCCAGCTTCCGCCGCCTGGATGTAAGCAACGAAGAAGACTGGCAACGCCTGGTCAGCGAGACCGTAGAGCGCCATGGCCGTATCGACGTTCTGGTGAACAATGCGGCCGTGCTGGTGTTCGGCGCCATCGAACAGCTGTCCAAGGCGGAGTTCGAGCGCGCACTGGCAATCAACCTCACCGGCACCTTCCTCGGCATCCACAGCGTGGCACCGCTCATGCGCGAGCAGCGCGGCGGCTCCATCGTCAACATCTCCTCCGTCGACGGCCTGCGCGGGGTGAATGCCCTGGCGGCCTACGTGTCGAGCAAATGGGGCGTGCGCGGACTCACCAAGGTCGCGGCGCTGGAACTCGGCCCGCATGGCGTACGGGTCAACTCTGTGCATCCGGGTGGCGTGGATACGGTCATGTCCAACCCCACCGGCACGCCGCGGGAAGAACTCGCCGAGCAATACCGCATGGTGCCGCTGCAGCGCATTGGCGCGCCGGAGGAAGTCGCCCGCGCCACGCTCTTCCTCGCAAGCGACGAGGCCAGTTACTGCAATGGCAGCGAGCTGTCGGTGGATGGCGGGATGATGGCCGGCTTCTACTACCAGGGCCTGCCCGGCTCGCCCATCTGAGCGACCCGGTAAAAAGCAGAAGGCCCGCTGATGCGGTAATGCTGTTCACTTAGACGATGCCAGCGATTGGTGTAGGAGCGAGCTTGCTCGCGAAAGAGGCTGGTTCGCGAGCAGAGCTCGCTCCTACGTGGGATATACGCCTCGAATCAATCGTTGCGAATGGCGCCGAAGCAAAAACGCCGCTTACCTGTTGAAGGGCAAGCGGCGCTTTTTCCTTATGCTAACGCAGACATCGCCAACTCATTCGCGAAGCAGGCCAAGGGCCGGCCCCGGAAGCCTCACCCCCGATACTGCGCCACCACCTCATTCACCGCGCGCTGGATGTCATTGCGTACATAGCCCAGCAGCGCCGTGTCGGTGGCATCCGGCTCGTAGCTGACGGTATTGCCGCGCCCGGTATACAGGGCCATGTCCGGCAGCAATGGGTGTTCCTGGTCCAGCGACGGCACCTCGGACGCGTTGCCGGCGGCGCGCAGGAAGGCCTGGAAATACTGCGCGTAGCTGAGGTTCTCATCGCCCACCAGGTAGGCCTTGCCCGGCTCGCCGTGCAGCAGCGCGCCGAGGATCGCCTGGGACAGCGAGCGGGTGGAAATGAAGTTGCTGCCGCCGGCAGGACCAAAGAACGGCAGCGGCGCGAACTTGCCTTCGGCGTAACGCGTGTAAGCCTCGAACATCTCGACCTTCAGGCCCGGCACGGCGCCGACCACGAACGGCGCATTGACGCTGCACACCTTGAAGTCCTGAGCGCACAGCGCACGCACGGCCTGGTCGGACAGGTGCCGCGAGCGGACGTAAGGAATGCTGTCGATCAGTTCCGGCGCCACCTGCGGATAGAAACTGCCCACCAGCACCGCCTGCTTGACGCCCGCGCTGCGGGCCAGTTCGAAGAAGCGCGGAATGGCCTCGACGTTGGCGCGCTGCCAGTGCGCATCGAGGTCGCCGCCCTGCGGGGCGTGACGGATATCGCTGCCGGCAGCGAATACCAGGGCGTCGTAACCCGCCAGGTCGTCGCGGCTGAAGGTGCCGGCAACATAGTCCCCCTGCAGCTGCTTGAGTTCGGCCAAGGCACTGCCGGCAGCAGCCGGCTTGCGTCCGCCAATGGTCACGTCGTGCCCATGGTCCCTGAGGTAAAGCGCCGCGTGGCCGCCGATCAGGCCGGTTCCGCCAATCACAAGAATCTTCATCGCGTAGACACTCCTGCTGGGGCCTGGACTCAGGCCCCTGGGTTGAGGCACCGGGCCAAGGCCCGGAAACGGATCGATCAGATCACCCGCGCGGGGTGCTGCGGGCGCGGCGCGCCGAGCATTTCGCGGTAGGACGGCGGCTGGCGGCCCTCGGCTTCGGTGATGCCGTAGCCCTGCGCCGTTTCGGCGGTGATCAGGGTCTGGCCGGACAGTGCCTGGAGTTCCGGGTCGTTGAGCAGCGCATGGATGACCCGGCCATTGAACTCGGGGGTCTCGGCCATGGCCATGAAGGCTTCGTACTGGTCGGCTCGTTCCGCACCGGCGATGGCCGTGCGCTCGGTGCGCTGCGGTCCCAACCACAACGACAGTGCGGCCACGCCGGTGCCCTCCAGGTCGATGGCCATGTCCGCCGCGAACTTGTCGCAGCCGGCCTTCTGCGCACCGTAGGCCGGGCCGTGCATGTAGCACCCTGCGCCAAAGGAGGAGACGAAGGCGATCAGTCCATGGCCGTTACGTACCAGCAGCCTTGCGGCGTGATAGCTGGCGACATAGGCCGAGCGCAGGCCGACGTCGAGGATGTCGACCAGCTCCAGCGGCTTCTCCCAGAAGGGGCCGGGGTCGATCAGGTTCTCGTGGAGAAAGGCGGCGTTGTTCACCAGCAGGTCGAGGCGGCCCTGCTCGCGTTCGACGCGGGCGAACAACTCGCGCACCTGTTCGTCGTCACGGTGGTCGCAGGGGACGGCGATGCCCTTGCCGCCCGCGCGAGTCACGGCTTCGGCCGTTTCCGCCAGGCTGCCGGGCAAGGGTTTGCCGCGCAGCTGACTGTTGCTCTGGGTGGCCGAACGGCCGCTCAGGTAGACGGTCATGCCCGCCGCGCCAAGGGCGATGGCAATGCCCTTGCCGACGCCACGGCTGGCGCCGGTGACCACGGCAACTTGGGATTTCTTCGCGTTCATCTGGGATTCCTACTTGCGGTCAGCAAATGCTGGAGGATCAGAAGTTGAAACCGTTGCCGGTAATCACCGGCACATTGGTCCACATACCTTTCGGGTCGCGGTACCAGCCGGCTGCTGCCAGGGCGCCGCCATCCACGTGCAGGGTGGTGCCGGTGACCCAGCCCGACAACGGACTGGCGAGGAACAGCGCGGCGCCGGCCATGTCTTCCGGCTGGCCGAAGCGGCCCAACGGAATCCAGTTCGGCATCTGGGCGCGGTGCTCAGGTGCGATCATCAGCGACATGGGCAGTTGCGGGGTTTCGGTGGACTCGGGGGCGATCTGGTTGACGCGGATGCCCACCGGCCCCAGCTCCAGCGCCAGGCTCTTGGTGAAGCCAGTGATGGCGGCCTTGAAGGCGGCATAGACGCTGCAGTTGGGAATGCCGCGGAAACCCTCGATGGAGGAAACGCTGATGATGCTGCCGCCAGCGCCCTGGCGGCGCAGCATGGGCAACATGGCGCGGGTCACGCGGAAGATGTGCTGCAGGTTGACCGCGTAGAGCCGGTCGATGTCCTCGTCGCTGTAGCCGTCGAAGGGCTTGGCGATCATCAGCGAATCGCCGACGTTGTTGATCAGCACGTCGAGCCCGCCGAAACGCGCTTCCACCTGTTCGGCTAGCGAGGCCACCTGGGCGCTATCGGTGACATCGGTCTGTACCACCAGCGCCTCGCCACCCTGGCTGGCCAACCAGTCGCACAGGGTAGCGGCACGCTCGCCGTCCACTTCAGCGACTGCCATGCGCGCCCCGGCACGGGCGAAGGCCTCGACCATGGCCCGTCCTATACCCACGCCACCACCGGTGACCAGGACTGTCTTGCCGGAAAAATCGATCATCTCGTCATCCTCTTCTTGTTGTAGGGGCGAATTCATTCGCCAAGGGCGGCGTAGCTGCCCCCTGGGTTCGTGCAGGGCAGGCCTTCGGCCTGCTTGGCGAATGAATTCGCCCCTACAGTCTTTTCGCCTGCGGCGTGGATGTGTTCGGCCGCGCGGAACCCAAAGACCATCGCCGGGCCGATGGTGGAGCCGGCGCCCGGGTAGGTGCGGCCCATCATGGAAGCGGCGCTGTTGCCGATGGCGTAGAGCCCGGCGATGGGGGTGCGGTCCTCGCGCAGCACGCGGGCATGCACGTCGGTGAGCAGGCCGCCCTTGGTGCCGATGTCGCCGGCGTCGATCTTCACCGCATAGAAAGGTGCTTTAAGCAACGGTGCCAGGCAGGGGTTGGGCTGTACGGTGGGGTCGCCGTAGTAGCGGTCGAACAGCGACTCGCCCTTGCGGAAATCTTCGTCCTTGCCCGCTTCAGCCATGGGGTTGAAGCGTTCGATGGTGCGCAACAGGCCAGTCGGGTCGACGCCGATCTGCTGTGCCAGCTCGACGAAGCTGTCGGCCTTGTGGAAGTAGCTGTGCAGGTGCTTGGGCAGGCGGCTGTCGGGCATGGCGTAGCCCGGCAGCAGCGCACCGCAGGGGTACTTGCGACGGAAATCGGCATCAAATATCAGCCAGCAGGGCACGCTGGCCGCGCCCTCGCGATTGCCATCGTACATGGCGTAGACGATGTCGGTATAGGGCGCCGCCTCGTTGACGAAGCGCTGGCCCGCCGAGTTGACCATGATGCAACCGGGCAGCGTGCGCTCGACGAACAGTGCGCGTTGCTTCTCCTCACCCTCGACATGGGTGGTCGGCGCCCACCAGCTGTGGTCCATCAGCGCCGTGGTGGCACCCAGGGCCTGGCCCGCGCGTATCGCGTCACCTGTGTTGTAGGGCGGCGTCGCGCTCCAGTCGCTGCGCGACGGTTGTGGATGGTACTGCGCACGCATGGCCTGGTTGCGCTCGAAGCCACCGGCCCCCAGGACCACGCCGAGGCGGGCCTGGATCAGCAGGCGACGGCCGGCGCGGGTCACCTCGGCGCCCAGCACCCGGCCCTGCTCTTCGATCAATCGCTCCAGGCGGCAGTCCAGCCAGACCGGCACCTGGCGGTCCTGCAGCGAGCAGCGCAGGGCGGCGACCAGGGCATTGCCCAGGGTGAGGAAACGGTCGCGCTTCGAACGGAGGCGACCAGGCAGGTCGCGCCAATAGCGCCAGAGGATCTTCAGGGTCAACCCGAGCCAACCCGGGCCTCGGCAGAGCAGCACCTGGGCTTCCTTCATGGTCATGGCCATGCGGCCCATCATCAGGGTGCCGGGGGACGGTTCGCGCATCAGCGCGAACTCTTCGCCGAGCTGGCGCGCATCGAAGGGTAGCGGGTCCATGGAACGGAAGCCGGGCTTGCCGCCGGGAACTTCCGGGTAGTAATCCGAGTAACGGGGCTGGGCCTCGAAGCGCACGCGCGAGCGCTCTTCGAGATAGCGCACCACCTGGTGGCCGTGTTCCACATAGGCCTCGATACGACCGTCGTCGATTTCGCCATGGGTCACGGCGCGGATATAGGCAATGGCTTCCTCGGCCGAATCCTGCCCACCCAGGGCCTCGATGCGGTGGTTGCAGGGAATCCAGATACCGCCGCCGGAAATGGCAGACGTGCCGCCGTAGCGGTCGCTCTTCTCCACCACCAGTACCTTCGAGCCAAGGTCATGGGCACGCAGCGCGGCGGTCATGGCGCCGGCTCCCGACCCCACTACCAGTACGTCGCAGCTTTGATCCCATTGCGGGCTGTTCGCGCTCATCGGGTTGCTCCCTTGTTGTTGTTGGTGGTGCGCAATCGGACCGGATTCTCAGCGCGTACCTACCCGGCAACATCGTCCGATGGGACTACGCAATGGGTGACCGAACCGCTCCCCAGCCCCGGATCAGAAACCTCAACAACATACCTTCCTGAATTCCTGCGTCCCCCTTAGTCCTTTCAGACGATGCCCCTGCCTCGACCGCGACCACATAGTCACCTCGCCACACTCAACTCAACTTTGGGCCTGGCGGACCGAGCTGTGCCCAGCAGTGCCGAGAGCAACAACATGACAAGAACAACAAGACGCCAAACCTGCAGTTCCCTTCAGACCGCGATCCGCATTGCGCTGCTCGGTCTAGCGACCGGCTGCGCCAGCCAGAGCCAGGCACTGTCGTTCCAGCCCAACGATGACCTCAAGCTCGACTGGAACACCACCCTCACCTATGGCCTCGCCTGGCGCACCGAGTCTCGCGACCACGCGCTGTCCAATGGCTTCCCGAACCCAGCCATCGCCAACATCGACGATGGCAACAACGCCTTCGACAAGGGCAGCCTGATCACCAACCGGGCCAGCTTCCTCACCGAGATGAACCTCAACTGGCAACAGGACTTCGGCCTGTTCATGCGTGCCAGCGGCTTCTACGACGAGGTCTACAACCGCAGCAACGACAACGGCACCGGCACCTCCAACTGCTTCGCCGGCGGCCGCTGCTCGCAGCCCAACCACTTCCCCGACGACACCATCGACCAGCACGGCAAGGACATTCGCCTGCTCGATGCCTATGTCTATGGCGCCTGGGACCTGGCCGGGCACAACCTCAACCTGCGCGTCGGCGACCAGGTGGTGAGCTGGGGTGAGAGCCTGTTCATCGGCAACGGCATTTCCGGTGCCATGGCCCCGGTGGATGCCACCAAGGCCAACACACCCGGGGTGGAACTCAAGGAACTCTTCCTGCCGGTAGGCCAGGTGTTCGGCCAGATCGACCTGACCGACAGCCTCAGCTTGCAGGCCTACTACCAGTACAAGTGGGAGAAGACCGAGATCGACGGTGTCGGCAGCTTCTTCTCCGTCACCGACCAGATGGATGAAGGTGGCTTCACCGACGCCTTCGGTATCACCCGTCGGCTGTCGGACGACGAGCCCAGTGACAGCGGCCAGTACGGCGTTGCCCTGAACTACGTGGCGGAGTCGCTGAACAACACCGAGTTCGGCCTGTACTACGTGCGCTTCCACGACAAGGCGCCGCAGCTGGACTTCCTGACCGACTGGAACACCGCCAATTACCAGGTCCGCTACTTCGACAACATCGACCTCTACGGCGCGAGCTTCTCCACCGTGGTCGGCGACACCAACGTCAGCGGCGAAATCAGCTACCGCGACGGCCAACCGGTACTGGTGGATACCAGCCTGGTGCCGCACCCGGTGCGCGCCGAGACCATGCAGGCGCAGGTGTCCTTCATCCACTCGTTCGGAACCCTGCCGATCGCCGACAACACCATCCTGACCGGGGAGGTCGGTTACAACGAAGTGCTCGACAACGACCGCGCCGAGAGCTTCACCGCCTTCGTGCCGGACGGTGCCGGCGGCTTCTTCCCGCTGACCACGCCGAACACCGACGAGTTGTACTTCGACAAGAGTTCCTGGGGTTACACCCTCAACCTCTCACTCGAGTACCTGAACATCTTCAACGGCTGGGACCTCACCGTACCGCTGATCTTCAGCCAGAACCTGGGCGGCGACTCCTCCCTGCCGGGCACCTTCGGCATGGGCGAAGGCGACCATCGCCTGGGCGTCGGCACCACCTGGCGCTACCTCAACAACCTGACTCTGGAGGCCCGCTACAACGCCTTCCTCGGCGATGCCGGCGATACCCCCTTCGCTGACCGCGACAACGTCGGCATCAACGTCAAGTACAGCTTCTGATCCACTGCCGCAGGAGACTCAAGATGCGCACGAACAACAAGACCCCGCTCCTCGCAGGCGTTCTCGCCGCAGCCCTCGCCAGCGCTCCGGTCCTGGCGAAGGTCAGCCCGGAGGAGGCCAAACGCCTGGGTAACGACCTCACCCCCATGGGGGCGGAAAAAGCCGGCAACGCCGACGGCAGCATCCCCGCCTGGAGCGGCAAATGGCTGGGGGCACCGCCCCATGTCAACTACGCAGGCTCGGGCACCGCCTATGGCGACCCCTATGCCGGCGACAAGCCGCTGTTCGTCATCACCGCAGCCAACATGGCGCAGTACGCCGACAAGCTCTCGGAAGGCCAGAAGGCGCTGTTCCAGCGCTATCCGAGCAGCTTCAAGATCCCGGTCTATCCCAGCCACCGCGACTTCCGCTACTCCGACCGGGTCCTGCAGCGCACCCTCGCCAATGCCACCAGCGCGGAGCTGGTCAGCGAGGGCAACGGTGTGATCAATGCCATCGGCGCCTCGCCCTTCCCGATTCCGAAGAACGGCTACGAGCTGATGTGGAACCTCAACCTGCCGGCCCGCGCCTGGAAGGAAGACGCCATCTACACCATGGCCCTCACCCTGGCCAACGGGACCCGCTCGCTGGAGTCCATGGACTACAAGATCCTCTCGGTGTGGGACTCCCCGAAGGAAACCGTGGAATCCTTCGGCGGCCAGCAGGCTTTTGCGCTTGTGCAAACCCTGGAACCGACCCGCAAGAAAGGCGAGATCATCCTTGCCCATACCTTCACCGACCCGATCGCCTCGCCGTCGCAGTCCTGGCAATACCTGCCGGGCAACCGCCGCGTGCGTCGCGCGCCGACCGTGGCCTATGACACGCCGTTCGGCGCCGGCGGCTTCCGCGTGATGGACGAAGACCGCCTCTTCAACGGCGCGCCGGATCGCTACGAGTGGAAGCTGGTGGGCAAGCAGGAGATGTACATCCCCTACAACAACTACAAGCTCGACGACCCCAGCCTGAAGCTCGACGACCTGCTGTCCACCAACGGCCACATCAACCCCGAGTTCATGCGCTACGAGCCGCACCGTGTCTGGGTGCTGGAAGCCACGCTCAAACCCGGCAAACGCCACATCTATGGCAAGCGCGTGCTGTACATCGACGAGGACTCCTGGATCGCCGTGATGGCCGACAACTACGACGGCAAGGGCCAGCTCTGGCGCAGCAACATGCAGACCACCGCATACGCCTACGACCTGCAAGGCTTCCAGGCCCGGGTGGCGATCTTCCACGACCTGATCGCAGGCTCGTACCTGACCGACCGCCTGCTCAACGGCAAGCCGCCGGCGAAGCTGAACAGCAGCGACTACGAAGCCGACTACTTCACCGTCGCCAACCTGCGCAAATTGGGCAAATAAATGCCCTGATCGAGCGAGGCCCCCGGGCCTCGCTTTTTTGTGCCCCGCGAAGCTGCCTTCGTTCAGCCAGCAGTCGACCCAAGGCTCCCTTCTCTCAACAGAGGAAACGAGATGACACACACGCTGTTGAAATCCGCCATCAGCCTGGCCGCCCTGTCCCTTTCGCTCCAGGCCAACGCCCTTAACATCCTCCTGACCAACGATGACGGTTGCCGCGCACCGGGCATCGATGCCGTCTACCAGGCACTGATCGCTGCCGGTCACCAAGTGACGCTGGTAGGCCCGCAGAACGACAGCAGCGGCATCGGCGCCGCCAGCGTGGTAGTGCCCGGCCAGGCCGTCGCCATCACCCAACTCGCCCAGGACAAGTACTGCGTCGGTGCCCCTGCGGGTTACACACCGCCGGCCGGCAAGACATCGGCCATCGGCACTCCGGTGGATGCGGTGAACGTCGGCCTCGACCTGCTGCTGAAAGACAGCCGCCCGGACCTGGTGGTCTCCGGCACCAACTTCGGTGACAACGTTGGCCCGTTGACGCAGATGTCGGGCACCGTCAACGCTGCTGTTCGCGCCATGTTCAAGGGCGTGCCAGCGGTGGCCGTATCCACCGCCATCGACCTCCAGTTGATCGCCCAGGACCAGCAGGCCGGCTACCTCAAGACCCTCAATGCCATGGACGACACTGCGCGCTTCGCCGTCCGCGTGATCAACCGCGCCGCCGCCATCGGCGCCGAAGCCAAGCGCATCTGCGAGAAGAGCCGCGGCAACGCCAAGGCTTACTGCGAAACCAACGTGATCGGCCTGCCGGGCATCACCGGGCTGAACATCAACTACCCGGCGCTGGAAGCTGGCCAGGTAACGGGCGTGGCCTTTGCGCCCATCGGCGATTGGGGCAGCGTGGTCTTCGCCCCGCAGCAGGGTGCCGACGGTGTAGTGCGGATGAACCTCGTCGCCCCGTCAGCGCCGACCGCCGAACAGAAACAGGGCGACGCCTACCAGCTATCGCTGGGCAAGGCAGTGATCACCCCGATCGACGGCAACTACACCGCGTCGCCACTGGTGCAGGCGCAAGCCAAGCTGATGCTGGGTGGCGTAAAACCTTGAGGTTTGATCAATGAAAGAAGAAGCCCCTGACGGGGCTTTTTCATGCGTAGCAGGGGGTCAGGCGGCGTTACGTAGCGAAATCCGTCACCGCATCTCGATGGGTTTCGTACCTCTACCCATCCGATGTCCTGCGTCCAGGTTCCTTGCCGACGCGTGTCAGACGCCATATCCCCCGTCCACCGCCAGCACCTGGCCCGTGGTGTAGCCGGCGCGGCTGGAGGCCAGGAAAGCCACAGCCTCGGCCACCTCCTCTGCCATGCCCCAGCGCTTGATGCAGAGCTTGCCCTGCACCGCCTGCTTCCACTGCTCGTCGAACGTGCCGTCAGCCCAGAGGCGATGGAAGATACCGGCATCGATCACACCGATGGCCACGCTGTTGGCACGGATACCGAAACGCCCCTCCTCCTTGGCGATGCCCTGGATCAGCGACTCGATGGCCGCCTTGGGCGCCACCGACAGCACGTCGCCCTCCGGCCAGCGGAACAGTCCGGCCGAGCTGATGTGCACGATGGAGCCGCCGCCGTGGGCGCGCATGTGCGGCAACACGCCGAGCACGAGGTTGAGGAAACCGTTGAGGTCGGCATCGATCACCCGCTTCCATTGCGCCAGGTTCAGTTCGCTGATCTTCGGCTGGGCAATATCCGACCCCGATGCCACCACCAGGGTATGGATACGCCGTCCTTCCGTGAGCTTCTGCAGGCTGGCGGTGACCGAGGCCTCGTCGCCGAGGGTCAGTTGCAGCGCTTGTGCATTGCGCCCGCGTTCACGCACTGCGGCCACCACAGCTTCGGCGCGAGTGGTATTGCAATGATAGGTCAGCACCAGGTCCGTGCCGGCATCGGCCAGGCGCTCGCAGATTGCCTGGCCCATGCCACCGCTGCCGCCCACTACCAGGGCGACGCCTTCGGGGAATGCTTCACGAGTCATGAGTGTTCCTTCTTTTTGTGGGATGAACTCGGAGATAGAGGCTGCTGGCTGGGGGGGCGAAATCATTGCCTATGTCTGCATTACGTGGTGCACGCAGCTGCATGGCCCGTAGGAGCTGGCTTGCCGGCGAATGGCCCCGTTTCGCTGGCAAGCCAGCGCCTACAAGGCTCTTGGCCCGAGGGTAAATCTCTCGCAACAGCTAACGCAGACATCGCAAATTCTTCGCCCCTACCGGAAGACCGCCGGCTGGTTAAGCACACAACG
The DNA here is from genome assembly GCF_038440135.1 of Pseudomonas sp. OTU5201. Classification (NCBI taxonomy): domain Bacteria; kingdom Pseudomonadati; phylum Pseudomonadota; class Gammaproteobacteria; order Pseudomonadales; family Pseudomonadaceae; genus Pseudomonas; species Pseudomonas sp. OTU5201. The sequence continues at coordinate 28,565 of NZ_JASATC010000045.1, forward strand.
AATTCCACCGGGGAGCCCCATGCTGGCCACACACTGGTTGCAGTGGGTACAGGCACTGCGCCAGGTCGCGCCTTGATGCTGCAGGTGATGCGGCAGGTGCGGGTCATTGAGCAAGGCGCGCCCAAGGGCGAGAAAGTCGAAGCCTTCCTCCACCGCCCGCGCCATACCTTCGCCGCTGGCCACGCCACCCAGGTAAACCAGCGGCATGCTCACGGTGCGCCGCATCTGCCGGGCCAAATCGAGGAAGTAGAGTTCCTCGAAGGGCAGGTCGGGGAAGCTGGCGCCGCCAAACCACTTCATGGCGGTGCGTTGCAGCGGGTTCTTCTCCAGCGGCACCATCTGCGCCAACGGGCTCGCGCCCCGGAAGAGAAACATCGGCGTGCGGCTGACCAGCCCGCCACTCATGACGACGGCGTCCAGCCCCGCCTCTTCCAGCAGGCGCGCGGCCTGGCAGGCTTCTTCGATCTGTAGGCCACCGGCAAAGCCATCGCTGAGATTGAGCTTGGCCAGAATCGGGAAATCGCGCCCCACCACACCCCGCACCGCCGCCAGCACCTGCAGTGGTAGGCGCATGCGGTTCTCCAGCATGCCGCCGTAGGAATCGCGACGCTTGTTCAGGGCCGGCGAGATGAACTGGCTGAGCAGGTAGCCATGACCCATGTGGATTTCGATGGCATCAAAACCCGCGTCGCGGACCAGGCTGGCCGCCGCGGCGTACTCAGCGACCGTGCGGCCGATATCGGCGATGCTCATGGCACCTCCGAATGGAATGCCGGAGAACAGCCCGTACGGGTTGATGCAGGTGCTGGGACCGCGCGGCCGTGGAATGTTGAGCGGACGATTGCGGCTGAAGTAGCCGCAGTGGGCGAGCTGGGCGGATATGGCGCCCCCCTCGGCATGCACCGCAGACGTCAGGCGCTGCAGCTGCGGGAAGATGCCGGCGTGCATCCACATCTGATCGGGAAAGGTCAGGCCGTCGGGCGAGACGCCGCAATAGGCAACGGTGGTCAGACCGACGCCGCCGCGAGCCATGGTCGCGTGATGCTCGATCAGGTCGTCGCCGGGAACCCCGCCGGGGCACATGCCTTCGAAGGTGGCCGTCTTGATCAGTCGGTTGCGCAGCTGAAGGCCGGCCAGTCGAGCCGGCTTTAGCAGGCTGTCGAGGTACGGGTTCATGCCTGCTGCCGATCGAAGGGGACGAATTCGGCGACTTCCAGCTCGAAGCCGGACACCGCCTTGTAGCTCACAGGGAAGCTCAGCAGGCGCATCTTGCGAACGCCGACGTCCCGCAGGATCTGCGCGCCGATCCCCAGCGCGCGCTGCGGAAAGCTTGGCGGGCGAGGCTTGTACGCGCCCTGCTGGAGCTGTTCGATCAAGGCGGCCGGCGTTTCCTGATGGGCCAGCAGCACCACGACGCCGGCGCCTTCCTGCGCCACCTTCGCCAGGGAGCGTTCGAGGTTCCACTGGTCGGGATGGCTGTCCAGCAAGTCGCGCAGGGTTTCCGCAGCCTGCACCCGCACCAGTGTCGGCCGGTCGCGGCGGATTTCGCCACGTACCAAGGCCAGGTGCAGTTGCCCCTGGTAGTCGTCCAGGTAGGTGACGACGCGGAACTCGCCGTGACGGGTCTGGATCGGGTACTCGCCCGAACGGCGGATGGTGCCCTCGTGGAGGATGCGGTAGTGGATCAGGTCAGCAACGCTGCCCAGCGGCAGACCGTGCCGTTGCGCAAAGTCGCGCAGGGCCAGGCCGCGTGCGGGTTCGCCGTCTTCGTCGAGTATGCTCACCAGCACCGCGGCGGGCATCAGTCCGGCCAGGCGTGCCAGGTCGCAGGCCGCCTCCACATGGCCGGCGCGCTGCATCACCCCGCCGGGTTGCGCACGCAGGGGGAAGATGTGGCCGGGCTGTACCAGGTCGGTCGCGGTGCTGTTCGGGTCGACGGCCACTGCGATGGTGTGGGCGCGGTCGGCCGCGGAGATTCCGGTGGAAACTCCGCTGCGGGCCTCAATGGAGAGGGTGAAGCCCATGCCGTGACGGGCTCGCGAGTTGGGCACCATGAGTTCCAGGCCGAGGGCCTGGCAGCGCTCTTCGGTCAGGGCCAGGCAGATCAGCCCACGCGCCTCGCGGGCCATGAAGTTGACGGCGGCAGCATCGGCGCGACCGGCGGCGATCACCAGCGAACCTTCGCCATCTCCCTCGTCGTCGGTGACCACCAGCATAGTGCCGCTGGCCATGGCCTCGATCAGTCGTTGCGGGCTGTCCATGGAGTGCCCCTTCAGTTCAGCGCGTGGCGCAGGTCGGCCGCGGCGGATTCCAGCACGGCCTGAGCGCCGGAGACGAAAGCAGCCATGCTGATGAAGCCGTGGATCATGCCCGCGCAGCGTTCCAGCCGGGTCTTCACTCCCGCCTGTTCGAGGCGCCGGGCGAAGGCCTCGCCCTCATCGCGCAGCGGGTCGTACTCGGCACTGAACACCGTGGTCGGCGGCAGGCCGGCCAGTTCCTCGGCACGCAGCGGCGAGGCCAGGGCATCGTCGCCCTGCTCCGCGCGTGGCAGGTACTGCCGCCAGAACCATTGCATCTGTTCGCGGGTGAGGAAGTAGCCTTCGGCGAACTCGCGCTGGGAGGCGCTCTCGCAACGGGCGTCGGTGGCCGGGTAGAACAGGCACTGCGAGGCGATGCGCGGGCCCTTGCGGATCTGCGCCAGGCGGCTCACGGCAATGGCCAGGTTGGCCCCGGCGCTGTCACCGGCAAGGGCCAGGCGGCTAGCGTCGAAGCCCAGTTCACGGGCCCGCTCCACCAGGTCGCAGGTGGCGCGGTAGCAATCATGCGGGGCGGCCGGGAAACGATGCTCCGGGGCCAACCGGTAGCCCACCGAAACCACCACGGCGCCGGTCAGGCGGGCCAGGCTGCGGCAGAGGTTGTCGTGGGTATCGAGATTGCCGATGACGAAGCCGCCGCCGTGGAAGAACACCAGCAGGGGCAGGTCCTCACGGTCTTCCGGACGATAGAGGCGCGCGTCCAGCTCGCCCTCGGCGCCCGCCAGGCGCAGGTTGCGCACCTCGAACAGGCGCTCGCCGGGCATGGGCGGCATCAGGTTGTCGGAGAACTGGCGGTACTGGACCGGGTCGAGTTGGCTGTAGTCCGGCTGCGGCATGCCGCTGAACTGCTGGAGCACGGCGGCGATCTGGGGGTCGAGGGACATGCTGGATTTCCTTAGGCGTCGGCCATCTGGAAGACCGGATTGGTCTCGTCGAGGATGCTGGACAGGCGCCGTTCCAGCGCCGGTTTGAAATTCTTGTGGGGCAGCAGCCAGAAGCGCCCGGCCTCGAGGCCGGCAAACACTTCGCGGGCCAGTTCGCGCGGGTCCATGCCCTGGCGGATGCTGCTGTCGAGCAGGTCATCGAGCTGTTGCGTGGCGGCGCCGCCAGCCTCGTTGGAGGCCATGATGTCGCTGGCCACCGGCCCCGGGCAGAGCACGGCCACCGCCACCTGTGACTGGAGCATGGCCAGTTCGTAGTGCAGGGTCTCGGAGAGCGCCACCACCGCCTGCTTGCTGACGGTGTAGGGGCCGAGCATGGGGCTGCAGATCAGCCCGGCGAGGGACGCGGTGTTGACCACCCGGGCCGGCCGTTGCTGGCCGAGCAACAGCGGCACGAAACTGCGGACACCATTGATCACGCCGCCCAGGTTGATGGCCAGCAGACGCTGCCACTGGGCGCTGTCGATTTCCCAACTGAAGCCGGTCTGCATCACACCGGCGTTGTTGAACAGCAGGTCGACGCCGCCAAAGCGCTGCACGGCGAGATCGCGCAGGGCATCCACCTGCTTCGAGTCACCCACATCGACCACCAGGCTGGCAACTTCCACGCCCTGCCCTTGCAGCCTTTCGGCTAGGGCCGTGAGGCGCTCGCCGCTCACATCGCTCAACACCAGGCGCAAGCCACGCGCGCCGGCTTCCTCCGCCAGACCACGACCAATGCCACCGGCCGCTCCGGTGATCACCGCCACCTGGCCCCGTTCGATTCGCATGGGTGACTCCCCTTCCTATTGTTGTAGTGCTCGCCAGTAGAGCCGCTTCAGTCCGGTCGGCCATCGTCCGTGCGGACGAGGGCACGTTCAGCCGGCGACCTGCAGCACCTGCTTGCGCCGCACCCGCCCCTGCTGGAGACTTTCGTGGGCACCGGCCACTTCGGCCAGTGGCAACAGGTCGATGGCAGGCGGACGCACCCGCCCGGCGGCCAGCAGGCTGGCGATGCGCCCCAGCAGCTCGCCGCTGGGCATGCGGCTGTAGGCCATCGCCGTGCGCAGCCCGCGCTGGGCCGCCGCGGCATGGTCGGGGCCGGCATCCCCCGGCGCCAGGGTGAGAATGGCGACCAGGATGCCGCCCGGCCGCAACAGGTCGAGGCCATTGGGCAGGCTGCCGCCGCCGATGCAATCGAGCACCAGGTCAACGCCGTCCGGCGCCCATTGGCGCAGGGTCTTGTGGATATCTCCGGTGCGGTAGTCGATGGTGCATTCGGCACCCTGGGCTCGCGCCTGCCTGGCATTGTCCGCGCCGCAGGTGGTGGCGATGCGCGCTCCGGCGCAGCGGGCGAACTGGATGGCAAAACCGCCCACCGCGCTGCCGCCGCCGTGGATCAGCACGGTCTGCCCGGGCACCAAGCCACCTTCGTCGAACAGGCCGGTCCAGGCTGCCAGGGCCGGGGTCGGTACGGCCGCTGCGGCGGCGAAATCGAGGTTGTCCGGCATGGGCACCAGCGCGGCACGGGACACGCAGGCGTACTCGGCGTAGGAGCCCCACTTGCCGGCACCGACATCGCTCTGGGCAAACACCCGGATACCGAGCGGCAGGTCCTCGACGCCCTCGCCCAGGGATTCGACCGTGCCGGCCAGATCGAAGCCGAGCACGAAGGGGAAACGATAGGTGAGGAAGGCTCCGAGGTAGCCCTCGCGGCATTTCCAGTCCGCAGGATTGACCCCGGCGCAGACCACCCGGACCAGGACTTCGCCGGGGCCGGGTTGTGGGCGGTCGACTTCCTTCAGTTGCAACACCTCGGCTCCGCCGAGGCGTTCGATGACCACTGCGCGCATGCGAGTCTCCCGGTCAGTTGTCTGGATTTGAGGCGGCCCGGCCAAGCAGGCTGGACTGCAAGGGGCAGAAGGCATGGGCGATGGCGTCCACCGTCCAGTCCGGGCAGTCGGGGTCGAACCAGCGGTCCACCCAGGCCCAGTGATAGGGGTGAATGAGGTACTCGCCCAGCAGGTCGTCGACACAGGCGAATTCCTGCTGCCAGACATGGGTCCAGCGCCCCGGCGTCGAGACCCGGGCGAGCTGCCAGTTGCGGATGCCACCGATGTAGTCCGGCATCCGCAGCAGGTCCCGCTCCAGGGCCGCGCGCTGTTCGGCCGTGGCCTGCGGGCGAACCCGCAGTAGCAAGGTGCGCCAGATGCCACCCGTCAGGCCCGGCTCGCGCAAGCCACCACCAATGCGCCGGTACGCCACGCGGTCGACGCCGGCAATGCCGGGTAGCTCACCGAGCACGCTATCCAGGTTCGCCGGCGCCGTATCGGCAAACAGCAGGTCGAGGGTGCAATCGGCGGCCCCCCAACTGCCAGGCAGGTTGCGGCCAAACCCGAAATACAGGAGACCGGACAAAGCCTGGAGGTGCTCACGCAATCGGTTTTCGAATTCCACGGGGTCAACGCCGCCGGACAAGTTCAGCTGCAGCGATTCACTCGACATCGGGAGCCTCCAGGGGGTGGTCCGCCGATCCGAGCACATGGCGGCGACGGCAACTGCCGCCCTCCTCCACCAGGTCCCAGAAGGCACGTACCTCGGCGCCTGCGGCGCTGCGCATGGCGTAGTAAGCCGGGACATCGGCCACGCGCCAGAGCAGCCAAAGGGTATTGGGCTGCCCCGGCACCACGACCGGCGGCGACACCCAGCGCTGTTCCAGGGTCAGGCCCCGACCGGAGCAGGCCGGCAGGTAGAGCCTGTCCAGCGCCTCCAGCACCTGAGCGACGCGCCCGGCGACGAGCGGAATCTCATCGAGTATGTGGATCACCTTCAGGCGCCCCTGATTGTTGTTCTGCCGCGCAGTAAAACCGGGGGACAGTTCGGGGCCATCGTCCGATCAGACGATGCCGGGAAATGCTGGCACCGCAGAATCCCGTCAGTGCATGTGCCGCAGCGGCTCTCAGAAGCCGGATGCAGCCCACGAGAACCCTGATGGGAGAACAAGAAGATGAGTACCCTGCACCGAATCGAAACCAAGCAACTGGAACCGCGTTTCGCCCGTGGCTGGCATTGCCTGGGGCTGGCCGGGCAGTACCGCGATGGCAAGGCCCACCGGCTGGATGCTTTCGGCACCCGCCTGGTGGCTTTTGCCGGGGAGGATGGACAGATCCGCATCCTCGACGGTTACTGCCCGCACATGGGCGCCGACCTGAGCCAGGGCTGCGTCGAAGGTGATGCCATTCGCTGCCCCTTCCATGAATGGCGCTGGCGCGCCGACGGCGTGTGCGACGACATTCCCTACGCCAAGCGCATTCCGCCCCGCGCGAAGATCAAGTCGTGGCCGGTACTGGAACAGAACCAGCTTTTGTTCGTCTGGAACGACCCCGAGGGCAACCCGCCCATTGCCGAGCAGGCCATTCCGCGAATCGACGAATGCTTCAGCGACGAATGGGCCGACTGGGAAGTGGCCGAACTGAAGATCGACACCAACTGCCGTGAGCTGATCGACAACGTCTCCGACATGGCGCACTTCGATTCCGTACACGGCACCGACCTCAACCACTTCAGCAACACCTTCGAAGGCCACAAGGCGGTGCAGGTGATGCGTGGCAGCAGTGCCCGGTTGTCCGGCGAAAGTGAACTGACCACGGTCGCTACCTACTACGGCCCGGCCTACCAGATCACCGAGATGACCGGCGCTATGGACGGCGTGCAGATCCACTCCATCCTGCTCAACTGCCACGTGCCCATCGACTTGCACAGCTTCACGCTGCGCTACGGCGTACTGGTGAAGAAGGTTCCTGGTCTGACCGAAGAGCAGAACCGCGAGATGGCCAAGGCCTATGTGGCCCAGGCGCAGGCGGCCTTCTATGAAGACGTCGCCATCTGGCACAGCAAGACCCGTGTGGACAACCCGCTGCTGTGCGACGGCGATGGCCCGGTCTATCAGCTGCGCAAGTGGTACGACCAGTTCTACACCGATGTCGCCGAACTGCCCGCCAACATCAAGGAGCCACGCTCCTTCGTCGTACTGGATGAAACCGAAACCGCCTGAGTCCGGACTGGGCCGATCGTCTCCCGATCAACGGGGGACGATCCAGCTTGATGAACCATCCCATAAGCCGGTAAGAAGCTCCCTACAAAAATAAGAAGCGGTTCAGATATGGCACACACTCCCTTGCTCGACGAATTCAGTGAGATGCTCGGCAACCTCTACCAGGGGCCATTGGAAGACGTCCCATGGGCGACATTCCTCAATCAACTGAACCTGTATCTGCACAGCAAGTACGTCACCTTCATCCTGCGCCCTCCAAGCGAACATGCCGAAGGTCTGATGGTGAACACCACCGGCAGCTCTTCGGAAGTAACGGCCTCCTATAACAAGCACTTCTTCGCCCTCGACCCTTTCGTCGACTTGCCCAACCGCCAGGTGGTCACCAGTGGCGAGTTCCTCTCGCGCCAGGAGTGGGTGGAGTCGGAGTTCTACAAGAGCTTCCTGGAGCCCGTCGGGGTGTTTCACATCCTCGGTGCCGACATCCGCACCAGCGACGGCGCCCAGTGCCGCATTCGCATCAGCCGCGGCCCGGAGGAGCCTGACTTCACCGAGGACGACAAGGCCCTGGTGGCGCGGTTCATTCCGCACCTGGAACGCTCGATCAAGATTCATATGCAGCTCAACCGCATCGAGACCGAGCGTAACCTCTACGCTGGCGCCGTGGACCAGTTGGCGGTGGGCACCATCATCCTCGACGAAGACGGCAAGGTGCTGCAGACCAACCGCGTTGCCGAGCGCCTGCTGCATGACAAGGACGGCCTCAAGCTGGTCAATGACGGCCTGCAGGTGGGCAACCCGCGCGACACTCAGGAGTTCCGCCGGCTGGTGAAGCAGGCCCTGCAGTCGCAGAAGAACAACCTGCCTTCGGTGGTGGAGGCGCTGCGGGTCCAGCGGCCATCGGGCAAGACAGACCTGGGCATCATCGTGCGTTCAGTACCGCTGTCGGCCTGGAACGAGGGCAAGCAGTGCCCCTCGGTGGTGATCTTCATCAGCGACCCGGAGCAGGAGTCCAGCGCACCCCAGGAGATCGTCAAGGCGCTGTTCGACCTGACCCCGGCGGAGGCGCAGCTGGCCATGCTTCTGGCCAACGGCCTGACCCTGGATGAAGCCTCCGACGCCCTCGGCATCAGTCGCAACACCGCGCGGGCGCATCTGCGCTCGACCTTCTCCAAGACCGGGGTCACGCGGCAGACCATGCTGGTGCGGTTGATTTTGCGAAGTGTGGCGACACTGGGTTGAGCCCGTCGGCACCGGGTCGCCGGGTGGAAATCCGTCATGGGATTTCCACCGATTCAAAACCGGGCCCCTCCCGCGATTCGGATGATGGGGATTTCTCCGTTGCGCCGACGGGTGGATAGAACGCGCTGCCCACCCAACGGGACGGTCCCGCCGACCCTCGCCGTGCTAGTCCATCCAGACGATGCCCCGACACCCAATGCGCGCGACGCTCTGCCTGGTCACGCCACGGGAGCCCGCCATGCGCAGCTTGCCCACCATCCTGAAGACCGAACTCCTGGCCAAGAGCGACTGGTTCCAGATCGAAGCTCTGCACCTTGAATTCAGCAACGGCCAGCAGCGGATCTATGAGCGCCTGCGTGGCTCCGGCTACCAGTCGGTGATCGTGGTGGCACAACCCGATCCCGACCATGTCCTGCTGGTGCGCGAGTACGCGGTGGGGGTCGAGCAACGGGTCCTGGGTCTGCCCAAGGGCGGCGTCGAAGGCGACGAAAGCCCGGAGCAGGCCGCCACTCGCGAACTCATGGAGGAGGTCGGCCTGCGTGCCAACCGAGTGCAGGAACTGGGCTTGCTGACCCTGGCCCCCGGCCACCTGTGCCACAGCTGCCGCGTGGTACTGGCCGAAGACCTCCAGCCCTGTACAGCCGAGGGTGATGAACCGGAACCCCTGGAGGTCGTGCGCGTACCCGTATCGAAGCTGCCGGCCCTGGTGGCTTCAGGAGAGCTGCAGGAAGCACGCGCCATTGCTGCGCTGTTCATGGCACTTAGTCGGCCAATCCGACATCTAGTCCATTCGGACGAGGCGGCCTGTCGCAGCGGTTCCTAGTCTTGCCCCAAACAACATGTCCCTCCTGTGTAGAGGAATGACCATGAAAACAAGAAAAAAGCTGTACCTCGCCCTTGTCATCTGCGGCTTCGGCGCTGCCTACACCGCCATGATCATGCGTCCCCTGCCACCGACGCTGGCTGCCACGCAATACTGCCCGCCCGCCTACCCTAGCTGTTTCATGCCAGTTCCAACCATTGGAACGATGCTGCCCTGAGCGGACGCTGTCAGCTCTGAGCCACACTGAGCGGCCAACCCGCTCGACGCCCGCGACCGGATGCCGCACAGCTGCCACGGATTCTGCTGTCAGGTGCCCAATTCATGCGCCTTGCGGCCTGGCGCCCTGTTCCGAAACATCTGATATGGTTTTTACCGGCTGATCTGAATCTGTTTTGCCCATCAGTGCCTTCCTATAGTCCGTCTCGCCGTAACAGCCTGATGGGCACTGATCATGAGCGAGAGAATCCCGGCGCAGGTCATTGAGGTAGCTCCCTCCCTGCCGCCCGCTGCAAGCAAACCCCTTTCCGCCTCCAACGGACCTGTCCACACCCGCCGCTTCACAGGTTTCTACCGAGACCTGCGCCGCCTTGGCGCGGGGCTCCTGTGCCTGCTCTTCTTCGGCACGCTGTGGCTCGACTGGGATGGCCGCCAAGCGGTGCTCTGGAGCCTGGAGCAAAGCAAGTTCTTCATCTTCGGCGCCACTTTCTGGCCCCAAGACTTCATTCTGCTGTCGGGGCTGTTGATCATCTGCGCCTTCGGCCTGTTCTTCATCACGGTGTTCGCCGGTCGTGTCTGGTGCGGCTACACCTGCCCGCAGAGCGTCTGGACCTGGATCTTCATGTGGTGCGAGCAGGTCACCGAGGGTGACCGAAACCAGCGCATCAAGTTGTCCGCCGCGCCCTGGAGCCTCAACAAGTTCCTGCGGCGCACGGTCAAGCACAGCCTCTGGCTGGCGATCAGCCTGGCCACGGCCATCACTTTCGTCGGCTACTTCACCCCGGTGCGCGAACTGGTGGCCAACCTGATCACTTGGGAGATCGGCGGCACCGCACTGTTCTGGGTGATCTTCTTCACCGCCGCCACCTATATAAATGCAGGCTGGATGCGCGAGCAGGTGTGCATCCATATGTGCCCTTACGCCCGTTTCCAGAGCGTGATGTTCGACAAAGACACGCTGATCGTCTCCTACGACGCCAACCGCGGCGAATCCCGCGGCCCACGCAAGAAGGGCAGTGACCCGAAGACCCAGGGCCTGGGCGACTGCATCGACTGCCAGATGTGTGTACAGGTCTGCCCCACCGGCATCGACATCCGCGATGGACTGCAGATCGCCTGCATCGGTTGCGCAGCCTGCATCGATGCCTGCGACTCGATCATGGACCACATGGGGTACGCCCGTGGCCTGGTGGGCTACAGCTCGGAACGCGCGCTGGAAGGCGGCAAGACCCGGCTGCTGCGTCCGCGCCTGATCGGCTATGCCGTCGCCCTGCTGCTGATGATCGTCGTCCTGGCCTGGATGGGCGCGACCCGTTCGCAGCTGTCGGTGGATGTGATCAAGGACCGCGGCATGTTCCGCGAGAATGCCGCCGGCGAGATCGAGAACATCTACAACCTCAAGCTGATCAACAAGACCCAGCGGGAACAGCGTTACGTGGTGGAACTTGAGGAGGTCCCGGGTTTCCGCCTGCAGGGCGAGCACGAAGTGAACATCGGCGCGGGCGAGATCGTGTCGCTGCCAGTCTCGGTTGCACTGACCGACGACAGCGGCCCCGCCGGGTCGCGTCCACTGCGCTTCGTGGTGCGCAGCCTGGATGAACCGGGCACCATAACCAGCGCCAGCAGCACCTTCGTCAGTCCGAGGCGCTGACGCATGGCCTGGGATGATGGCGGCGAACACGTCGAGCGCTTAGAGTTGGGCACCAGCTGGCCGCTACCCAACCAGGAAAAGATGAAGCGCTACGAGAAATTCGCTGACGACATCGCCGAACTGATCCGCACCGGGGTCCTGGCCCCTGGGCAGAAAGTACCCTCGGTGCGCCACGCCAGCTGCACCTACGGTGTAAGCGCATCCACGGTATTCCAGGCCTACTACTTGCTGGAAAGCCGCGGGCTGATCATGGCCCGCGCGCGCTCCGGCTACTTCGTCTGCGAACACGTGCGCCGGCCGCTGCCGGAGCCGCAGCCAGGCCCACGGGAGGCGGCGACCACGGAAGTAGACGTCAGCGAACTGGTGTTTTCGGTGCTGAGTTCCATCAAGGACCCGGACACGGTGCCCTTCGGTTCGGCCTTCCCCAGCCCTGAGCTTTTCCCCCTACAGCGCCTGGCCCGCTCCATGGCCCACGCGGTTCGCGAGATGGACCCGCGCTCCACAGTGGCCGATATGACCCCGGGTAATCATGCCCTGCGCCGACAGATCGCCCTGCGCTACATGGTCGGCGGCCTTCCGCTGCCCATCGAGGAACTGGTGATCTGCAACGGGGCGCTGGAAGCACTCAATCTCTGCCTGCAGGTCGTGGCCCGTCCGGGCGACTTGGTGGCCATTGAGGCACCGGCCTTCTATGCCAGCCTTCAGGTGCTGGAGCGGTTGAAGCTCAAAGCCGTGGAAATCCCCGTGCACCCGCGCGACGGTATCGACCTTCAAGTGCTGGAGGACAGCCTTGAGCGGCTGCCGATCAAAGCCTGCTGGTTCATGAGCAACTTCCAGAACCCGCTGGGGGCAAGTCTCTCCGAAGACAAGAAGCGCCATCTGGCGGCCCTGCTCGCCAAGCACCAGGTGCCGATGATCGAGGACGATGTCTACGCCGAGTTGTACTTCGGCCAGCAGGCGCCCAAACCGGTGAAGGCGTTCGACAGCGAAGGTCTGGTGATGCACTGCAGCTCCTTCTCCAAGAGCCTGGCGCCCGGCTACCGGGTTGGCTGGGTGTCCGGTGGACGATTCGCCGGGCAGATAGAACGGCTGAAGCTGATGACCAGCATCTCCGCCTCGGTGCCGGCCCAGGCGGCCATCGCCGACTACCTGCAACACGGCGGCTACGACCGTCACTTGCGCAAGTTGCGCTACGCCCTGGAAAGCCAGCGCAACGCCATGCTGGCCGCTGTGGCCCGGCACTTCCCTGAAGAAACCCGCGTCAGCCGGCCCGAAGGGGGCTACTTCCTCTGGCTGGAATTCCCCGAGCAGGTAGATTCTCTGCGCCTGTTCCAGCTCGCCCTGGCCCAGGGCATCAGCATCGCTCCGGGGCCGATTTTTTCTGCAACACGGCGTTTCGGCCATTGCGCCCGCCTCAACTATGGTCATCCCTGGAGCAACTCCAGCGAGCAGGCGATGGAAACTCTCGGCAGGATTATTCGGTCTCTTATGGGCAATCCCTGATTCCCGGAGAATAGATATCCTTCACGCTCATGGGATTCTTCTGTAATGGAGCTTTCCCGTTTGCTTGTTATACTTCCTAATGTTCGTTCCGGGCCTTCAGAGAAATCGACTTCTATTCCCGGAACTGTCGCAGGGTCTTTCCGTAGTGCGTAGGAAAGTCCACCGTAGTTGCGACCATCGAACTTTGTCCTACAAGAAGGCCGCGACGACGGCCTCGACCGGGCGACTGACGCTATGGGGGCCGAGACCTCTAGATCGCCCGTTCTACCTTAAGACCATTGATCAAAGAGACGGAAAAACCACGTGACGAAAGACGAACTGCGCGCCGAACTTGAGCGCCAGGCGCAACGTTACAAGGATGTATACGGCGGCGAGGTCACAACCTATGCCGCTCAAAGGGATCCTGAGCGCAAGCCTTGGCGCAAGAAACCCAGCCTGCTCGACAAGAGCTTCGAGAAAGAGCTCGAGAAGATCGAGAAAGAGCTCAGAGAGGAACCCTGACAATTTGTCGCACCCGGTCAGTTGGGAAATCTTCCGTATAGATTTGCGACAACTTGAGTAGGAAATGCCAGGAGCCGCTCGACGCCCGGGTCTGGGCGACGACCGGTTTTCTGGCATAATCGCGGCCCCTCCATGAGCCAGTCACAAAACTTTCATGTTCGATCTATTCAGCGGGCTAGATGCCTGGCTGGTGCTGAGCCTCTGTCTCGCCCTGGCATTCGTTCTGACCTTCGAGTTCATCAACGGTTTCCATGACACCGCCAACGCGGTGGCCACTGTCATCTACACCAAGGCCATGTCGCCCTACCGGGCGGTGATCCTCTCGGGGATCTTCAACTTCCTCGGTGTGTTGCTAGGCGGCGTCGGCGTGGCGTATGCCATCGTCCACCTGCTGCCGGTGGAGCTGCTGATCAACGTCAATACCGGCCATGGCCTGGCCATGGTGTTCAGCCTGCTCACCGCGGCCATCGCCTGGAACCTGGGCACCTGGTACTTCGGTATCCCGGCTTCCAGCTCGCACACCCTGATCGGTTCGATCCTTGGGGTCGGCCTGGCCAACGCACTGCTCACCGACCTGCCCCTGGGCGAAGGTGTGAACTGGGGCAAAGCCATCGACATCGGCCTGTCGCTGATCTTCTCCCCGGCGGCCGGTTTCCTGGTCGCAGCCCTGCTGCTGCTGGGCCTGAAGTGGATGTACCCGTTATCGAAGATGCACAAGACGCCGGAAACCCGTAAGGAGCTGGACGAGAAGAAGCATCCGCCCTTCTGGAACCGCCTGGTCCTCGTGCTTTCCGCTATGGCCGTGAGCTTCGTTCACGGTTCCAACGACGGCCAGAAAGGCATCGGCCTGATCATGCTGGTACTGATCGGTATCGTTCCGGCCAAGTTCGTGCTGGACCTCAATAGCACCACCTACCAGATCGAGCGTACCCGCGACGCGGCGAATCACCTGAGCCAGTTCTACCAGCGTCACACCGACACCCTTGGAGAGATGCTGGCCCTGGGCAAGAGCAATGGCAGCGAGATGCCGCAGCTCTATCGCTGTGATCCGAAGCAGACCGAGCCGACCATCAACGCCCTGCTCCAGAAGCTCAACGGCGTGGCCAACTACAACGACCTGAACGACGACACTCGCGTCGAGGTGCGCCGCTACCTGCTCTGCCTGGACGACACCGCCAAGAAGGTGGGCAAGCTCTCTGAACTGCCGGCTCGCGAAAAGGCCGACCTGGAGAAGCTGCGCAAGGACCTGACCGCCACCACCGAGTACGCCCCGTTCTGGGTGATCCTGGCCGTGGCATTGGCACTGGGCATCGGCACCATGGTTGGCTGGAAACGCGTGGTGCGCACCGTCGGCGAGAAGATCGGCAAGCAGGGCATGACCTATGCCCAGGGCATGAGTGCCCAGATCACCGCCGCATGCGCCATCGGCATGGCCAACATCTACAGCCTGCCGGTGTCCACCACCCATGTGCTGTCCTCGGGCGTCGCCGGTACCATGGTCGCCAACCGCAGCGGCCTGCAAGGCGGGACTGTGCGCAATATCCTGATGGCCTGGGTGCTTACCCTACCCACCACGATCCTGCTCTCCGCAGCGCTGTTCTGGGTGGCCATTACCTTTATCGTCTGATCCGGACGAGCTTGAAGAAGGGCGCCCTCGGGCGCCCTTCTTCGTTTGGCTGTTGCGAGAAATTTCCCATTCGGCCAAGAGCCTTGTAGGA
>NZ_JASATC010000046.1:0-43201 GCF_038440135.1 Pseudomonas sp. OTU5201
CCCCCCCCCCCCCCCCCCCCCCCCCCCCCCCCCCCCCCCGCTTTGGGGTTGCCTTCAACTCAGAGCGCGTCTTCGCCCATCTCTCCGGTGCGTATCCGCACCACGCTCTCCAGGTCCTGGACGAACAACTTGCCGTCGCCGATCTTGCCCGTGTAGGCCGCCTTGAGAATGGCGTCCGTTGCGGCCTGGCACAGCGCGTCGCTGACCACCAGTTCCAGCTTGATCTTGGGCAGCAGCTCCACCACGTACTCGGCCCCCCGGTAGATTTCCGAGTGGCCTTTCTGTCGGCCGTAGCCCTTGACCTCGGTGACGGTCACGCCGTTGATGCCGGCCTCGGTCAGCGCCTCGCGCACCTCGTCCAGGCGGAAGGGTTTGATGATTGCGGTAATGAGTTTCATGGCTGCCGTCCTCAGCTCGAATACTTGTAGCCGACTTCGCCGTGCGCGGTGAGGTCCAGACCGTCCACCTCGGCCGCCTCTTCGACCCGCAGTCCGCCGCAGAACACCGCTGCCACCTTGAAGGCGATCAGGCTGGTGATGGCCGAGAAGAGGATGCTGAACAGAATGGCGCCACCGTTGACCAGCAACTGGTCCACCAGATCACGGCCTTCGGGAAAGCCCAGGCCACCGATGGCGGTGAGGGCGAATACCGGGGTCAGCAGGCCGCCGAGGATGCCCGCCACGCCATGCACGCCGAACACGTCGAAGGCATCGTCCAGGCCGATCATCGGCTTGAGCTTGTCCACCGACCAGACGCACACGGGACCGGCGATCAGGCCGAGCAGGATGGCGCCCATGGGGCCGACATATCCACAGGCCGGGGTGATGGCGACCAGGCCGGCAATGGCGCCGGATACCGCGCCGAACAGGCTCGGACGACCACGGTGCTGCCATTCCACCAGCATCCAGCCCAACGCACCGGCGCAGCTGGCGAGCATGGTGTTGACCATCACCAGCATGGCGAAGCCGTTGGCGGCCAGCGCGCAGCCGCCGCAGAAGCCCAGCCAGCCTACCCACAGGAGGGAGCCGCCGGTGAGGGTCATGGTCATGTTGTGCGGGGCCAGCGTCGGGGTGCCGAAACCGCGCCGGCGGCCGAGCAGCCAGGCACCCACCAGGGCGGCGATGCCGACGTTGAGGTGCACCACGTTGCCGCCGGCAAAATCCTGCACGCCCAGGTTGAACACCCAGCCACCGCCCCAGGCCATGTGCGCCATGGGGATGTAGTTGATGGTCAGCCACACGGTCATGAACACCAGGACCGCGGCGAATTTCATGCGCTCGGCGAAGGCACCGACGATGATCGCCGGGGTGATGGCGGCGAACAGCAGCATGAACAGGAAGTACAGGTACTCAGGAATGGTGCCGACCACCGAATCCTTGGTGATTCCGCTCATGAACAGCTTGTCCAGGCCACCGATCACCGCCTGCAGCGAGCCGCCGTCGGTGAAGGTCAGGCTGTAGCCGTAGAGGGCGAACAGCACCGACATCAGCGAGGCGGTGCAGAACACCTGCATGAGGATCGACAGCACGTTCTTGGTCCGCGCCATGCCGCCGTAGAACAGCGCCAGGCCGGGCAGCGTCATCAGCAATACCACCAGTGAGCAGAGCGCCACGAATGCCGTGTCGCCGCTGTTGATCACAGGTGCTGCTTCCTCCGCATTGGCGGCGAAACTGCCTGATAGAAGGGAAAGGCCCAACATACCGCGGCCCACATGAGAAAACCGGATCATTGCCTGTAGCCTCCAACCGACGGGGATTCGGCCGGCCCGCTGTCGGAATGGCGAACCGGCATTCAGCGCCCTCAGGGAGAGGCCAGGCCAGCACCTTTATCTTCCTGTAGGGCAATTTTATTTCCCAAGAGGCATAGCAATTGGCCTGCCAAGGTCGAAGCAAGCGTTTACATTTCCACTAAGTCGTTGAATATAAAAAGCTTTATCTAGCGACATAGAGGGGCAGTGAATATCGATGGCACGTCATAGCGCGTTTTCTTGGTGCGAATTTGATTTTCTTGCCAATCAATAAAGCAATGTGCTCACCAGGATGGGGCCCCTCCACCCCGCGTAGTTCGCAGGATGGGTCGGACTTGCCCCAACCGAAAAAGAAAAAGGCCGGCGATCGCTCGCCGGCCTTCTTGCAACGCCTCCGGAGTCAGTAGCCCTGACCCGGAATCCAGCTGGTGCCTGCCAAGGGCACGCGGGCCATGGCGGCGGCTTCCACGGTCAGCGCCACCAGGTCCTCGGGGTCGAGGTTGTGCAGGTGGGATTTGCCGCAGGCACGGGCCATGGTCTGGGCTTCCAGCACCAGCACGCGCAGGTAGTTGGCCAGGCGGCGGCCGGCTTCCACCGGGTCCAGGCGCTTGGACAGTTCCGGGTCCTGGGTGGTGATGCCGGCCGGGTCGCGGCCGTTCTGCCAGTCGTCGTAGTAACCAGCGGCGGAGCCGATCTTCTTCAGCTCTTCGTCCAGGCGCGGATGGTTGTCGCCCAGGGCCACCAGGGCGGCAGTGCCGATGGCCACGGCGTCAGCGCCCAGGGCCATGGCCTTGGCCACGTCGGCGCCGTTGCGGATGCCGCCGGAGACGATCAGCTGCACCTTGCGGTGCATGCCCATCTCCTGCAGGGCCTGCACGGCTTGCGGAATGGCCGGGAGGATCGGGATGCCCACGTGCTCGATGAACACTTCCTGGGTGGCCGCAGTGCCGCCCTGCATACCGTCGAGTACGATCACATCGGCGCCGGCCTTCACCGCCAGCTTGACGTCGTAGTAAGGACGACTGGCGCCGATCTTCACGTAGATGGGTTTTTCCCAGTCGGTGATCTCGCGCAGCTCGGCGATCTTGATCGCCAGGTCATCCGGGCCGGTCCAGTCCGGATGACGGCAAGCGCTGCGCTGGTCGACGCCGATGGGCAGGGTGCGCATGCCGGCGACGCGCTCGGTCACTTTCATGCCCAACAGCATGCCGCCGCCGCCCGGCTTGGCGCCCTGGCCGAGGACGATCTCAATGGCGTCGGCCTTGCGCAGGTCGTCGGGGTTCATGCCGTAGCGCGACGGCAGGTACTGATACACCAGGTGCTGCGACTGGCCGCGCTCTTCCGGGGTCATGCCGCCGTCGCCGGTGGTGGTGCTGGTGCCGGCGATGCTGGCGCCACGGCCGAGGGCCTCCTTGGCGTTGGCCGACAGCGCGCCGAAGCTCATGCCGGCGATGGTCACCGGGATTTTCAGGTGGATCGGCTTCTTGGCGAAGCGGGTGCCAAGCACGACGTCGGTGCCGCATTTCTCGCGGTAGCCCTCCAGCGGGTAGCGCGACACGGAAGCGCCGAGCAGCAGCAGGTCATCGAAGTGCGGCAGCTTGCGCTTGGTGCCGCCGCCACGGATATCGTAGATGCCGGTTTCCGCGGCACGCTGGATTTCCTGGATGGTCAGGCGGTCGAAGGTGGCGGATTCGCGCAGCACCGGAGTGTGTTTTTCGCTCATGGAATTGTCCTCGCTGCGGATCAGTACGCGGATGCGTTATCGACTTTGAAGTTGTACAGCTGGCGAGCCGAGCCGTAGCGCTTGAAGCTGGCCGGGTCTGCGTCGAAGCCAGCCCGATTGAGCAGTTCCTGCAGTTCTTCCAGGTGCTCGGCGCGCATCTCTTTCTCAACGCAGTCCGAGCCCAGCGACTTGACCGTGCCCTTCACGTAGATGCGGGTTTCGTAGAGCGAATCGCCCAGCGCATCGCCGGCATCGCCGCACACCACCAGGCGCCCGGCCTGGGCCATGAAGCAGCTCATGTGGCCGATGCTGCCGCCGACCACGATGTCGACGCCCTTCATGGAAATGCCGCAGCGCGCGCCGGCATCGCCCTCGATCACCAGCAGCCCGCCATGGGCGGTGGCGCCGGCGGCCTGGGAGGCACTGCCTTTCACCCGTACCGAGCCGGACATCATGTTCTCCGCCACGCCGACGCCGACGTTGCCGTGCACGGTGACGCTGGCCTTCTGGTTCATGCCCGCGCAGTAGTAGCCGGCGTGGCCCTGGATATCGATGCTCACGGCCTGGTTCACGCCCACCGCCAGGTTGTGCTTGCCGTCTGGATGGGTCACCACCCACTCGCGGTCCTGCATTTCGCCGTGCAGGGACTGGTTCAGTTCACGCACCGAGGCGCTGGAAAGATCGATCGTTTTCATGTGCGTGCTCCTCAGGCGCGTTCCCAGATGTACATGGTGGCCGGCTCCGGCTCCCACACTTTGGCTTTGTCGATGCCGGGCAGACTGGCCAGCGCCTGGTACTCGGAGGCCATGGCCACGTAGTCGTCGGTCTCGGCGAGGATGGCCGGCTTGCAGGCGATCGGGTCGCGGATCACCGCGAAGCCATTGCGGGTGCCGATGGCGAAGGTGAAGAAGCCGTCGAGGTCTTCCAGGGACTTGTCCAGCGCTTCCTTCAGGCTGTCGCCCTGCTGCAGGCGCCAGGTCAGGTAGCCGGCGGCCACTTCAGTGTCGTTCTCGGTTTCGAAGGTAATGCCCTGGCGCTGGAGCTCCTGGCGCAGGCGGAAGTGGTTGGACAGCGAGCCGTTGTGCACCAGGCAGAGGTCGGCGCCGGTCGAGAACGGGTGGCTGCCTTCCATGGTCACCGCGCTTTCGGTGGCCATGCGGGTGTGGCCAATGATGTGGCTGCCTTTCATGTTCGCGAGGCCGAAGCGCTCGGAGATTTCCTTCGGCAGGCCCATGCCCTTGAGGATCTCGATGCTCTGGCCGGCACTCATGATGCGCACGTCGGGGGCGAGGTCAGCGAGGGCGGCGCGTACGCGCTCTTCATCGCAGTTGACCTTGAGCACCGCGGCGCTGGCGTTCTGGAACCAGTCCAAGGAGCAGCCCAGGCGGCCTTCCAGCGCGCCCATCAGATGCTTCCAGCCATAGTCGGCCTCGATGGCCTGCAGGGTCAGCTTGACCCAGCCATCGGCCACTTCATCGCCATAGATGGCGAAGCCAGCGCTGTCCGGACCACGGTCGGTCATGGCTTCGAGCATGGGTTCGAACAGTTTGCCGAGCTGGCCTTCCAGCTCGGGCTTCTTCAGGTAAAGACCTACGATTCCGCACATGGCGTGTCTCCTCGGGGCAGGTAAATGGGCGACGGGCTGTCAGAAAAATTCGGTGTAGCGCTGGATCTCCCAGTCGGAGACGTGGCGGCTGTACTCCACCCACTCCATGCGCTTCTGCTTGATGAATTCGTCGACGATCTCGGGGCCGAGCACCTCGCGGAACAGCGGGTCGGCTTCCAGGGCGTCGGTGGCTTCCTTGAGCGACTGCGGCAGGGTCTTGATGCCGCGCGCGGCGATCTCTTCGAGGCTCAGGTTGTAGAGGTTCTCGTTGCAGATCGTGTCCGGCTCCAGTTGGCGGTCGATGCCGTCCAGGCCAGCGGCGATGATCGCGGCGGTGACCAGGTAGGGGTTGCAGCCGGCATCCGGCAGGCGGAATTCCAGGCGGCCGTAAGGCACGCGCACCATGGCCGAGCGGTTGTTGGCACCAAAGGCGATGAAGGCTGGTGCCCAGGTGGCGCCAGACAGCGAGCGGCCCACCACCAGGCGCTTGTAGGAGTTCACCGTGGGCGCGGCGAAGGCGCACAGGGCCGGGCCGTGGGCCAGCAGGCCGGCGGCGAAGTGGTAGGCCATTTTCGACAGGCCCATGCCGCTAGGGTCGTTCGGGTCGTGGAAGAGGTTCTTGTTGCTGGCGCTGGCGATGGAAAGGTGGAAGTGCATGCCGTTGCCGGCGCGCTTCGGGTCGGGCTTGGGCATGAAGGAGCAAATCATGCCCATGTCGTTGGCGATCTCGCCGGCGGCCATGCGGAAGAAGGTGAAGCGGTCCGCCGACTCCATGGCGTCGCTGTAGGTGTAGTTGATCTCGAACTGGCCGTTCGCGTCCTCGTGGTCGATCTGGTAGATGTCGAAGCCAACCGGCTGCAGGGCTTCGGTCAGGCGCTCGAGGAATTCGCGGGAACGCGACAGGCCTTTGTAGTCGTAGCAGGGCTTATCCAGGTTGTCGGTGGCGTCCACCAGTTGCAGCTTGCCGTCAGCGCCACGGCGGAACAGGCTGAACTCCGGCTCCAGGCCGGTGTTCAGGGTCCAGCCCTTGTCGGAGAGTCGCTGGACCTGTTGTTGCAGTACGTAGCGGGTATCGAAGGGCCAGGGTTTGCCTTCCACGTGGCCGATGCACACCACCCGGCCGTAGCCCGGTTGCCAGGGCACCGGGATCAGGGTGGAGAGGTCGCCACGTGCCATGAAGTCCGGACCGTGGGGCTCCATGCCCATACCGCAGATGGCGAAACCGGCGAACCCGGCACCGTCCTCGGCCACCGCCTTGAGGCCGGAAATCGGCACGGACTTGGTCTTCGCGGCGCCGTGGATATCGACGAACTGGGCCAGCACGTACTTGATGCCGTGCTGATCGATGATGCGCTGCGTTTCAGTTGGCAACATGAGTCTTCACTCCTGGAAAAGGGCAAGGCGGTCGTTGGATGGCAGGCGATCAAGGACAGGGCGGCGCACGACTGCCACCGGGGTCCGGATCGTCTGAATGAGCAGGTAGCGGTCGGGCTTTTTCATTGAATTCCACGCAGGAAACTTAGTTTCCCATCAGGAATGCAAGCAACTTGCCAATCTGAAAGGCGCGCAGAGGAAGAACTCGGTTTGGCGCCGAGCTACTGTTTATATGGGAAAATCCTTTTCACTGTGGGAAAGTCCCGTGTCGCCATCCGGAGCGGGACGCCCGGGCTCGCACTTTCTCAGTGCGAAATTTACTTTCTTGAACTGAAATCGTGCAGGACTCACCACCCATGACCACCGAGACCCCTCCCCGCCTCCGCCTGGAGCAGTACCTGGGCATGCAGATCAAGCGCCAGCGCCAGGCGCAGGAACTGAAGCTGGCGGACGTGGCCCGTATCGCCGGAATCAGTCAGGGCATGTTGAGCAAGATCGAGAACGCCCAGGTGTCCACCAGCCTGGATACCTTGAGCCGCCTCTGCGACGTGCTGGGCATGCCCATGTCCAAACTGTTCAGCCAGTACGACCAGCCCGACGGCAACGCCATCCTGGTGAAGTCCGGCGAAGGCATGGAAGTGGTGCGCCGCGGCACCGAGAAAGGCCACACCTACCACCTGCTCAACCACACCCGCGGGCCGAAGAAGAACTTCGAGGCCTACATGGTGAGCATGGATGACGCCAGCGAGGAGTTCCCCACCTTCGCCCACCCCGGCACCGAGTTCCTCCACCTGCTGGAGGGCGAACTGGTGTACCGCCACGGCAACCAGCTCTACCACATGCAGGCCGGCGACAGCCTGACCTTCGACGGCGACGTGCCCCACGGTCCGGAAAAGCTGCTGCAGGTGCCGATCAAATTGTTGTCGGTGATGAACTACGGGAACGAGTGAGCGCCGGCCCTCGCGGGGTGGGTTTGGGGTTTGGGCGTTGCCGCGCGAGTTGCTTCATCAGTCCGATGAAGTTTGAGCGGCGATGTGCGAGCAGTCGCGCTTAACGATCAGCTTCGGGACAGGCCATCACTCATTCGCTCGGGCCTTTGTCGCCCTCTTCGACCTTGCCTTTTGCAGCAGCACGGAGAGTCGCAGTTCCGCTGAGCGGACCCGTTTGCTTGCGTTGAGGCCTGGCGCCGCGAGCTGGCGTTCTGGAAACAGGTTGCGGCTGCCCAAGCGGCGGCGCATAGATGGTCCTAGCCGCCATGCACAGACCCAGGCGCAGCCCGAACTTCCGCAGAATGCCGTCGATGGTGTTGATGGTCGGATTACCCTTGTCCTTCTCGATCTGGTAAAGGGCCTTGGTCGACAGGGCGCACATGGCAGCGAAGGTGTCCTGGTCGAGACCGGTCACCTCAAGCCGCAGTCGGCGAATAGCCGTTCCCAGGGTTTCCTCCCCCATCGCGTGCCGCATCATGATGTCGTCAATGAGCCGCTTGCGCTCTTCATTGGTGATCGTTTTCATCGAAGACCCCATTCAGCCAGGCGCTTATCCAGATTGTTCAGCGGGATAGACGGCGCGCTTCTGATTTCCGCAGGAAGTTCGACCAGCAGATCCGGCAAAGCCCGAAACAGCTCAGCGGCTCCACGCAGCCGCTCGAAGAGAATGTCTGGGTTGATCCAGTCCCCGAAGTACCCGCAGATCGCTCTCCAGTCCGGGTTCCCCAAATGCTCGGGCACCCACTTGGTCACTCGAGTGACCCCTTCCGAGTCGAGCACCATCGGAGCGAGATCGTAGATCGGCGCCAGCTCGAATCTGCCCCGATACCTGAAAATGGCCGTGTTGCGCCCATGGTTGTCCGAGTTCCCAAGGATACGGTTGAGCAAGTCGCGCCGCAGGTACTCGCAAACCAGCTCCTCGAGCTCGCTGCCCTGGCCATTTTTTCGCCACAGGTAGATCAAGCGGCTGAGCACGTCCTCATGATTCATCCTCGAACCAGGCACCGTGTTCTCACACACCGAATAGATCGACTCGACCGGAATCCTTTCCACCGCGCCATTGTCGGCTCGCCGATCGAAGCGTGGCATCCACAGGCTCGGCTTATCGGCTTCTTCAAGCACAAGTCCATCCGTGGATATCGTGTTCAAGCCGAGCTGCGAGATCGCTTTGTAGTAGTGGTATTCGGCTCGCAGGATGTTCTTGTCGCGCTCAGTGACCTGGTTGCGAGCAAACTTCACCAGCCAATGGCGGCGCGCAAGCGCGTCAGGGAGCATGGCATCGGCATAAAGAGCCCCATCCACTCCCTCGACCATAATCACCTTCGGCGCCTCTCCTTGCGCACCCGTTGCACCGCCCAGAGCAGCGCCCGATTCGTAGGCGTACTCGAGGAAGTCGTTCGTTCTGTCTACAACCTCCTGGCGCGGGAAGGCTTCCACGCGCGAAGGGGCGATACATTCGAAAGACTCCTTCACGCGCAGGTGCCCGATGGGTGACGGTGTGCAGCGCCCCAGAAGGAAAAAATCCATGTCCATTCCATCGGTTTTTTCGCCGCCGAATCGGCGCATCAGCGACTTGCGGGCGGCGCCAGCCGGAATGATGTCGTAGACAAATGCGGGATACCCTTTGCTATCGGCCTGGTTCCAATTCAGCGGAAGGTTCACGCTGACGGCTGGCTCGAATAGCGTCTCCATCTGTTCGATGAAGTCGAGCAAGTAGGGCTGCTCGTAGGACACACTGCACGACGACTCTTGAGCCTTCACAGGGTCGGAGACAGAAAGCACCATGGCATCGCGCCAATGGCCTTCAACGTAGGTCTGAATCGTGAGATGTCCTGGCATGGAGTGCGCAAGCTAATCGGAACTATGATGCCGAATAATGTAGTTCGCCTCTCAGTTTCCAGCAATATAGTTCCAGTTATCACAAAATCAGCACGATAAATCGGTATTAAAATACCGAATTAACCAGCCTACTGCGTGATGAGGCTGGCGGACGTGGCACCGAAAAGAGCCGCACCTTCGCCCACCCCGGTACCGAGTTCCTCCCCGTGCTCAAGGGTGAACGGGTCTAACGCCACGGCACCCCGCTCTACCACCTGCAGGCCGGCGACAGCCTGACCTTCGACGGCGACGTGCCCCACGGTCCGGAAAAGCTGCTGCAGGTGCCGATCAAATTGTTGTCGGTGATGAACTACGGGAACGAGTGAGCGCCGGCCCTCGCGGGGTGGGTTTGGCGTGGAATGGGCCTGGGGGACGGGCAGAGAAGAGCCCGGTCCCGGTATTGACGACAGGTAGAAAACGGCCACAAGCGGACCTGGGTCGGCCCGACCAATCCCCACCTGATTCTTCCTCTCGCGCTTTCTCTCGGCTTACGGCCGAAGTGACGCTCCAAGTGATTAGCCTGCGCCAACCAGTACTGTTGCGCGGTGCCCAACACATTGCATGCGAGGCTTGACCTTAAAGTTAAGTTAAACGTTAGGGTTTCCGCGCCCGGCCGACTTGACGGCAGCACATATGGGTCCTGGGGCAAGAACCTCATCACGATGCGGAGACGAACAGACATGAATTTCAGAAACGTAGCGGCAGTGGCAGGCGTTCTCCTGAACACCATCGCCCATTCTTCCTGGGCCACGAGCTTGCCCGAGCCTGGCCAGAGCGGGGCTGCAACCGTCGAGATTGCGGGCCAGTCCATTCCCGTAGTGGCGGGCGGACTCTACGACCGCTACCACTCCAACCCTCCGCTCTCCGTAGTTGCGTCCGAAGCACCCGATATCGATCTGAGCTGGTTCAAGGCGCTCAAGAAAACCAAGGTCGACATGGGCTTCGAGTCCTACTCGCCAAACTTCTACTACAAGAACCGCAGAGTCACGGCAGTCTTCACCGCGGATCTGGACAGGCTGCGAGAGTTGATGCCCGCCGAAGTCCTGGAACAGGTCCAACCGATTCAGGTTTGGCCGGGCAGAGGCTTGATCGCGTTGACCGCCTACGCCTATGAGTATTGCGACAATGACAGTTACAACGAGATCGCGTTGTCCATCGTCACCAACAAGCCTGGAAATTCCAATCTGGGTCCGATCTCCCTGATTGGTCAGTCGATGTCGAAGGACTTCTGGGGCTACGTGCTCAAGCTTCCAGTCAATACGGAGCTCGCCAGGGTAAGGGGCGTGGTCGGCTACAACCTGCCCAAGTGGCTGACCGGCATCAACCTCAGGGAAACCGATAAATCGGTGGTCTTCGAGATACTCGACAGCCAGACGGGGAAGGTCGATGTCACCCTCGAGACGGAGAAGCTCAGCGAGCTTTCCAACGAGGTTGACCTGGTCACCAACAGCTTTACCAACATCGGTCACAGTGGCGAGCTCAATTACGGCTATGCGATCTCTCGCCAACTGAGCCACGCCTCCAGCACCGACGAGGGCTCGGTGAAGCTGGTACTGAGCGACGGCAGCCTGTCGACTTACATCAAGTCATTGGAACTGGGCGAAATGATGAAGTACGAGTACGTGCCGGAATTCCAAAGCGCGCTGTACGCACCCGCCCCTTTGAGATCGATGCTGCATAGCGATTGATCCTTCGCAGCGAAGCGTGATTGCGGGCCGGTGCTCGTTTGGTGCAGTCGAACCTACCTGCATGGGCGGCGAATGTCGGTGGGGCCAAGGGATAGACCCTTGGTTCCCCCCTTCCGAGCCTCAGAAAGTGATCCGCGTTCGCCTGGCGAACGCCTGCAGCCAATAGCCGTCGGCCTGGCAAGGCAGCAGCTCGCAGCGGCTGGTGCGGGAAGTCTGTTTTCGGCGGGAAGCGCTCGGGGCTGAGGTACCATGCTGAGCCGAAACCTCCGTCGAACCCTCTGGCTGCTTATGTCCTCCAACGCGCTGTACACCGACCTGTCCTCCTACTACGACCTGATGTGCGCCGACATCGACTACCGTGCGCAAAGCCACAGCGTGCGCCGGCTGCACCAGCTATTCGGCAATCAGGGACTCAGGCACCTCGATCTCGCCTGTGGCACCGGGCCGCACGTGCGCCATTTCCTCGACTTTGGCTACCGCAGTGCCGGCCTGGACATCAATCAGCCGATGCTGGACATCGCCCAGCTGCGCTGCCCCGAGGCACAGTTCAGTCGGCAGGACATGGCGAGCTTTCGAGTGGGCGAGCCGCAGGATCTGATCACCTGCTTCCTCTACTCGATCCACTACAACGCCGGGCTGGAGCAGCTGCGGGCGTGCCTGGCCAGCGTGCACGGCGCGCTTGAGGAGAACGGCGTGTTCTGCTTCAACACGGTGGACAAGCGACAGATCGACAACCGCTCATTTGTGCGCCACACCGTGGAACACGAGGGCAGCCACTTCACCTTCGGTTCCGGCTGGTACTACAGCGGCGAGGGCGAGCGGCAGGCGCTGCGCCTCAGCATCGAGAAGACCACAGCGGGTGTGACCCAGACCTGGCAGGACGAACACGCCATGGTCGCCCTGAGTTTCACCGAGTTTGAGCAACTACTGCAGCCGCACTTCGAGGTGCACGTCTTCGAGCATGACTACGAACGGATTACGCCCTGGGGCGGCACGTCCGGGAATGCATTGTTTGTCTGCGTGAAGCGCTGAGACCTGGTCAACGATTTCTTGATCGCTGGAGCAGGAACAGCTGCAAGCTGGTCGATTTGGCCGTCAGTGAATCGTAGGGAAACGCTCTTTCACCAATGCCTGAGCCTGGTGGGCCATCTGGTCGAGCAGGCGGTCGCGTTTGTTCTCGGCCTCGCTCATGGCCTTCTTGCCGTGTTGCTGCACCAGGTAGGCATGGATTTGCCGCACTTCCCTGGATTGGAATATCGGGGCCAGATCCTGCACCGCCACCATGCCGTCCGAGCGGTGATCGCGGGTGTTCAGCAGCACGTGCGGCCCCTGTGCTGCCAGTACCTGAAACCCCATCGACTCGAAGGTCGGCACCTTGCTCGCCACGCAGGCGAGCTCGGCGTGTGGACGACACTTGACCATCTGCTGCAACAAAGCCCGGGCAATACCGCGTCGGCGGTGGCTGGCCTTGACGGCCATATAGGCCAGCGTGCAGGCCTCGGGATCATCCTGGCTCGGCAGGTACAGGGCAAAACCCAACACCTGGGAAGGATCGTCATCATCCAGGGCCAGGATCAACCGCGCGGTGCTATCCAGAGCGCTGTTCATGGCCTGCAGATACAGGTGCACCTCGTAGCCAATCACGTACTGATACAACTGAAAGAGCGGATTGCTAGGCGTCAGCGACACCGGGCTGATGTCGCTGAAGTAGTCCACCACCATTTGTAGAACCTGACTCTTCAGAGATTCGGGCGGCGATGTGTCCAGGTTTACAAGGGTGAACATCTGAAGCTGGCTCCGGGCGTGCCCGATCCGGGGGATCGGCGCTGGCGCCCATTGTAACGCCCGCGCGCATCGAGCGTTCTCGCCGCACGCCCATGGGCACGCCCAACCAGCGGGATACCGCCCTCATGCACGGTGCGTTGAATAAATCGATTGTTAACGACCGCTTTCGACTGATTCTGTTGAAAAACTCCCACTGCAATTTCTGCCCGCAAAAGTGGGCGACTGACGTTGCAATCTGAACCAATGCCGGCGTTGATCCATGGATCGAACCTTTGCTGTCTGCCAGGCTGAATCCTCTCACACGCATTCGCGACTAGAATTTCGCTGCCGACTCTTCTAAAGCCAGGTCAGATTTCACCATGCAACGTCAGGTCACGAGCGTAAGTTCGATCTCTAGGATACGGGTATGACAAATCCACAAGATAAAGCTGAAGCCGACGAGGATTTAGCACAGCTGGTAATAGGCCATGGACCCTGCACTTATCTAATGCTGCTCTTACTGGGCTTGATCCTCCTGTTTCCCTATCTTGAGGAAGGTTTATTCGCTCGCACGTTGCTCGGCATTCTGTTTTCAATCGTGCTGCTCTTGGGCGCTTTTGCCACCAGGCAGACTCGGTGGGGGTTCGGTCTCAAAGTGGCCTTGGCGTTGCTCGGGGTTGGCCTTCAATGGGCGGCATTGTCGACTGCGAGTATCGCGATTCTTAAACTTGCCGGGGTAGCTTATGCGACGTCTCTTGCAGTCTCGTTCAGCGGAGTGCTTCGCTATATTCTCAAGCGCGGGCCAATTACAGCCGACAAGCTGCATGGCGCGCTCGCGGGCTACATCATGCTGGCCTTCATGTGGTCCTTCATCTATGCCATGGTCGAGATATCCAGCGCTGGCTCATTCGGCCCTGGACACCTCGATTTCACACAGCCCGGCACTTTTTTCAAACTGATCTATTTTAGCCTGACGACGCTCACGACCACTGGTTTCGGTGATGTTCTTCCATTGACCAATCACGCCCGCTCACTTGTGATGGTCGAAGAATTTTCAGGCGTCTTTTACGTTGGTGTTGTGATAGCGCGGCTCGCCGGTCTTTATCCGTCGAATCAGACTAAGTGACGCTCGACTTGCCTGAGCCACCTAAATACACAATCACATCAGTCGGGTAATCACTGAGATCGGCAATTCATCCCACCTACTCGGATGTGAAAATCACCTTGACTCTCTCGATAGGCCAAAGATTGCTTTTCGCCGGTTTCTGCCTGTCTCGATCAGCCGGCTTGGATCTTCATCATCCAGGGCCAGGATGATGCCGAGGCCTGCACGCTGGCCTATTTGGCCGTCAAGGCCAGCCACCGCCGACGCGGTATTGCCCGGGCCTTGTTGCAGCAGATGGTCGAGCGTCGGCCACACGCCGAGCTGGCCTGCGCGGCAAGCAAGGTGCCGACCTTCGAATCAATGGGGTTTCAGATATTGGCAGCGCAGGGGCCGCAGGTGCTGCTGAACACCCGCGATCACCGCTCGGACGGCATGGTGGCGGTGCAAGATCTGGCCCCCATATTCCAATCCAAGGAAGTGCGGCAGATCCACGCCTACCTGGTGAAGCAACACGGCAAGAAGGCCATGAGCGATGCCGAGAACAAACGCGACCGCCTGCTCGACCAGATGGCCCATCAGGCTCAGGTATTGGTGAAAGAGCGCTTCCCCACGGTTCACTGACACCCAAAGGGACAGAATTAACTTTCTGCCTTGAACGTTCGTTTCAGCCAGAAGCGGATGTAGTACAACTCAGAATTCCAATTCCATCGTCTGTGCCATAAGACCAGAACCTTCACGTAATGGCTCCAAGGCTCCGACAGGGCAGAAAGGCAGGCATTGCGAGTAGCAGGTGAGCCCCAACGGGGCCCACCTGCCCCACCCGGTGCAGCGCCAAACCGAAACAGCTCAAGCCCGTTTCAGTTCCTGCACGAACACCCAGCCAACGCGGCTG
This sequence comes from Pseudomonas sp. OTU5201, assembly GCF_038440135.1. NCBI lineage: Bacteria > Pseudomonadati > Pseudomonadota > Gammaproteobacteria > Pseudomonadales > Pseudomonadaceae > Pseudomonas > Pseudomonas sp. OTU5201. Next base: position 14,767 of record NZ_JASATC010000046.1, read on the forward strand.
CCGATTGATTCGTGACTGACCAACATTGGCAGAACGCATTCCTGGCCACCTGTGATACCCCTTTCTATCCGTACCATCAGCCGCGAACTCCCTATGTGGGGCCTGGCCTGCTCAACTGGCTGATGCGCACCCCACAGGCTCATTGCCCTGCAACCGCTCGACCTGAATCGCCATGGAAGGCACTGATGGCTTTGACGACCCCAACGACGATGAGCGCGATACCCAGCGCTTCAGGAGCCGTCGGCCATCTGAGGTGGAAAAGAAGACCCAGACAGGTGGCGAAGACCATCTCCATGGCCAACAACTGACTGGCAAGTGCGATGGGAAGGCGCTGGGACGCTATGGTCCACGCCCATGCGCCCCCAATCGACGCAATGGCCGCAAGCGCGAAGGCTGGAAGATACAGGTGGCTGATTGCACTCAGTCCGAAACCGAGCATCGGGGCCTTGAATAACTCCATGCCAGCACCGACGGGGATGAACACAAGTGTTTGGAGGCTGCCCCCGATCATCATCATGGCCGTCCAGACCCAGGCATTCATGGCAGGCCTTTCCATCAGCGCTCTTTTATTGGCGAGCCCAAACCAGATCCACAGCGCCACAGCAGCGACGGAAGCGGATATCCCGAGTACCAGACCGGCGTATGGCAGCCCCCCGGACTGGAGGATGCCTTGGCCATTGACCAGAAGCAGTCCAATCGCGGCCAGTGCAAATGGAACCTGGAGCAACCGCCAGGAAATTCCACCCTGGACATTCCCGCAGATGGCCAGCGCAACGGGTACTAACCCTAAAAAGGCGGGAGCGATGACAGGGCCCGCATAGGTAGCGGCGAGGACTACCGCCAAGAAGTACCCCACATACCCAATAAATCCCAGTCCGGCAGTAACCAACCAATCCTTCAAGGTCAGGTTCCGGCAGGATTCGATATTTACTATCAGGATCACTACCCCAATTAACCCGGAAATAATGAATCTGCATGCGGCAAGATCGAAAATCGAATATTCACCGATAACTAGCGGGGAGACAAAGTTCATCGACCATGTCAGGGCGGCAAATGTCGCGGCAGCAATACCAGCAGTGGAGACCTGTTTTGCAGGGGAGTCGTTCATCACTTCTCTCTATAAGTAAACCTGGTTGCATGCTGGGCGTCCGACAGACGAGGTAGAGACGTCGGTCCCGCCAGCAGAATTCTCCGGCACGAACAAAAAGAATGGAATTCATTGAATTTTCCAGAGACCTGTTCCATAAGGGAACAAAAGGAGGGGCAAATGGACAGGTATTCCGACATGGCGATCCTGGTCGCCGTGGTTGACGCGGGCGGCTTTTCGCCAGCCGCCCGCAAGCTCAACATGACCCACTCGGCGATCAGTAAGCGTGTTCAGCGGCTGGAGGAGCGACTCGGTGCGCAGCTGTTACTGCGCACGACACGGTCGATGACACTGACGGACGCTGGAGGGAGGTATGTGCGCGAAGCCCGGTCGATCCTCGAGGACATCCAGGCTTTGGAAGCTGCGGTTGTACATGATTCCGATGCACCGATGGGGACTTTGAAAGTTACTTCTTCAAGTGCGTTCGGCCACCATCATATAGTGCCGGCCGTCGTCGACTACATGCGGCAATATCCTGGAATAAAGGTAAATCTGACTCTGACGGATGCGATTGTCGATATCAGACACGAACGCATTGACGTGGCGATAAGGAGCGGTGCGCTAAGCGATCAAAGCCTTGTAGCGCATAAACTCGCGTCAAATGAACGTCTTATTTGCGCATCCCCAGAGTATCTCGCCGCACATGGGGTGCCGGCGAAGCCTTCCGACCTCTCCGGGCATCTATGCCTAAAACTCAACTTTGAAAGCCGTTTCAACGACTGGGAGTTTCGTTCATCTTCCAGCCGGGAGATTCGAATAGAGGGAGACTTTACCTGCAATAGCCTCGAAGCGATTCGCACTGTATGCCTGGAGGGCGCTGGAATCGCTCGCCTGCCCGAATACATGGTGAACGACGACCTGAAGGCAGGCCGTCTTATCCCGCTGCTACAGGAATTTTCACGGTCGTCCAGCTCCGCGATCTATGCGCTCAGGGCTGCAAGCGACTTCGTGCCAACCAGAACTCGGGCGTTTATCGAGTTTCTCTCAGACCGATTCGCTTCGACGTGATTTGGGCGTTTGATCAACGCAAGATCGCCAGCCCTGTCCAGTGGCAAATTGCATCGTCGAGTCAAAGCCAGCCAATCAATGACGTCCGCTACCGGCCCCAGGCCGTGAACAAACGTTTTGAGTGCTTGGGCTGACGCCTTAGCCTTTGAACCCCTTCCCCACCAGGTAAACCTCCCTCGAACGCGGCCGCGACGCCTCTGGCTTGCGTATCACCACCTTCTCGAATGAGGTGCGAACGTCCTTCAGAAACTCGTCGGAGCCTTCGCCCTGAAAGACCTTGGCCACGAAGGTGCCATTGGGCTTGAGCACCTGCCGGACCATATCGAGGACGAGTTCGACCAGGTACATCGAAGACGCCTGGTCAGCGGCAGCGACGCCGCTGATATTGGGGGCGATGTCGGAGATGATCAGATCGGGCTGGTTGCCGTCGAGCTTGTCGAGGATCTGTTGGAACACGGCATCGTCGGTAAAGTCGCCCTGGATGAAGTCGACATTATCGAGTGGGTCCATCGGCAGGATGTCGCTGGCCAGAACCCGTCCCTTCTCGCCCACGAGACGCCCGGCTACCTGCGACCAGCCGCCGGGGGCGGAGCCAAGATCCATGACCAGCATGCCGGGGCGTATCAGCTTGTCCTTCTCGTTCAGCTCGATCAGCTTGTAGCTGGCACGGGAGCGCAAACCATCCTTCTGAGCCCGTTTGACGTAGGGATCGTTGACGTGTTCATCCAGCCAGCGACGGCTGCTTTTGGATCGTTTCATGATAGAGCCAACCACGGAGAATCAATGTGAGGAGCGGACCGATGCATGGGGCAGAGGGGAAGCGGTCGGACGCTGAGCGGCGGCAATTATAAGCCGATAACACGGTGCAGGTTACATTCGCGGGCAGGATCGCACAGCGCCGACCAGCACGGCGCCTTCCGGCGAACCATCGGGCCAGGCCTGACAGGTGCTGGCGGCGGCGGGTACAATTCGCGCCTCACTCTCCCCTCTGTTGCTTCCTTTGCCGGAGTCACCGGCCAGGATTACCGCCATGATTCGCATCAACGAACTGTCTCTGCCCCTCGATCACTCCGCCGATGAGTTGCGCAAGGCCATCATCAATCGCCTGAACATCAGCGACGCCGATCTGCTGAACTTCACCGTGTTCAAGCGCAGCTACGATGCCCGCAAGAAGAACAGCGTCATTCTGTTCATCTACATCATCGATCTGGAGGCCCGCGACGAGGCGGCGATTCTGGCGCGCTTTGCCGATGACCACAACATACGTCCAGCTCCGGACACCCACTACTATCCAGTAGGGCAAGCGCCGGCCGACTTGAGCGAGCGGCCGCTGGTCGTGGGCTTTGGCCCCTGTGGATTGTTCGCGGCGCTGTTGCTCGCGCAGATGGGGTTCAAACCCATCGTGCTGGAGCGGGGCAAGGATGTGCGCAGCCGCACCAAGGATACCTGGGCACTGTGGCGCAAAAAGATCCTGACCCCGGAATCCAACGTACAGTTCGGCGAGGGGGGTGCCGGCCTGTTCTCGGACGGCAAGCTCTACAGCCAGATCAAGGACCCCAAGTTCTACGCCCGCAAGGTCGTGCATGAGTTTGTCCGCGCCGGCGCTCCGGCAGAAATCATGTACGTGAGCAAGCCGCACATCGGCACCTTCCGTCTTACCGGCGTGGTGTCCACCATGCGCGAGGAGATCATCGCCCTCGGCGGCGAGGTGCGCTTTGAAAGCAAAGTCACCGATCTGCTGATCGACGATGGCCAGCTTGAGGGGGTGGTGCTGGCCAGTGGCGAAACCATTCGCAGCCGCCATGTCGTGCTAGCGCTGGGCCACAGTTCCCGCGATACCTTCCGCATGCTGCATCGGCAGGGCGTGTTTATCGAGGCCAAGCCCTTCGCCGTGGGTTTCCGTATCGAACACCCGCAGGGCATGATCGACCAGGCCCGCCTGGGCAAGTATGCCGGCCATCCGGAGCTCGGCGCCGCCGACTACAAGCTGGTGCATCACGCCAAGAATGGCCGCGCCGTCTACAGCTTCTGCATGTGCCCCGGCGGCACCGTGGTGGCAGCCACTTCCGAGCCGGAACGCGTCGTGACCAACGGCATGAGCCAGTACTCGCGCAACGAACGCAATGCGAATGCCGGCATCGTCGTCGGCATCAACCCGGAGGAGGATTTCCCGGGCGGCCCGCTGGCCGGCGTGGAGTTCCAGGAACGCCTGGAATCCCGCGCCTACGAATTGGGCGGCAGCGACTACTGTGCGCCCGCGCAACTGGTGGGCGATTTCATTCGCGGCGTGCCGTCAAGCGAATTTGGCGAGGTGGAACCCTCCTACAAACCCGGCGTACGCCTGGGCGATCTTGCACCCTCGCTGCCGGCCTATGCGATCGAGGCCATCCGCGAAGCGCTACCGGCATTCGGCAAGCAGATCCGCGGTTTTGATCGCCATGACGCCGTGCTAACCGGTATCGAAACCCGCACGTCCTCCCCGGTCCGTATCACCCGCGACAACGAGACGCTGCAAAGCCTCAACCTGCGCGGCCTGTATCCGGCCGGTGAAGGCGCCGGCTATGCGGGGGGCATTCTGTCGGCGGGCGTGGATGGCATCAAAGTCGCCGAAGCGGTGGCCAAGTCGCTGCTGTCTCAGACTGACGTGCAGAGCAACTGAGCGCCGCATTGATGAAACTCGACGACATCAAGAAACTCCACCAAAAAAAGTACCGGGCCGAGTTCGGTCATTTTCTGGTGGAGGGCGAACATCTGTTGCTGGAACTGCAAAAAGCGGCCCTGCAGAATCCACGGCTACTGCGCAGTCAGCTGTATGTGACCGGCGCCTATGAGCACTGGCAAAGTCCGTTTGAAACCCATGTGATCAACGACCGCCAAATGGCGCAGATCGCCGACACCAAAACACCGCAGGGAATTATTGCGCTGGTGCCAATGCCGGCGACCGCCTCGCCGGTTGCTGCGCCCGCTATTAACGAGCGCGCCATCTACCTGCATGAAATCCAGGACCCGGGCAATCTCGGCACCATCCTGCGCACATTGGCGTGGTTCGGTAATTTTCGCTGCCTGCTCAGTCCCGGCAGCGTTGATCCGTATAACCCCAAGGTCGTGCGCTCCAGCATGGGCGCCATTTTTCATGCGCCCATGGAGCTGGATGTGGAACTGGATTCCTTGCGCACGCGCTTTAAGCGCATCGCCTGCCTGGATATGAATGGCGAGCGCTTGCAATCGGCCAGTTTCAAATCGTTCGATTGTTATCTGTTCGGCAACGAAGCACGCGGCGTGCCCCGCGAGCAGTTGCTCGCACTCAACGCCCAACCTTTCACGATTCCCGGTTGTGGCGCCATCGAATCGCTGAACCTGGCCACGACGGTCAATATGTGCGCGTACGAGCTGAACAGATAGAGGTTTGCAGAGCCCGGCCAGTCCCGCGCCTTTCAACGACCCGGGATAGTTCGACACGGGATTGATGGTCGTTGCCGGGCCGGCCGCATCAGCCTGAGTGCCGTCATCGCGATGCCGTCGTAGGTTGGCACCGAGCGCAGCGAGGCCCAACGCAGCGAGGCCAACGCAGCAAGGCATGGGCGCATGGCCCACTCCGCCGATGGCTATCGCCCCGCTCGACCCATCCTACACGCGGTAGCGGGGTCGGCCGGGGGCGTCGGCTTCAGCCACGTCTCCACCCGCAAAACTTTCCTCTCACGATAAAAATTTTCCCAACAGGCTAGACCTGCACCTTCGCTTCGCCTATAAAAGCGCCACAGGAATTTTATTTTCCTACCAGTAAAAATTCTTCACGGACGAAATCCAGTTTTACCCACGCAATTTTTCCGCCTTGCGATGAGCTGCCGCCCCCCAATCGAGGACCCGACATGCAACACGCCACCAGCCACTTCATCCTCAAGATCAGCTGCCCGGCCACGTCCGGCATCGTTGCGGCGGTGACCACCTACCTAGCAGACAAGGGTTGCTACATCAGCGAGATGTCGCAGTTCGACGACGACACCAGCGGCCGCTTCTTCATGCGCGCGGTGTTCCGCTTCAACGACCAGTACGAAGGCGACATCGATGAGGTCGAGCAGGGTTTCGACGCGGTGGCTCGGCGCTTCGAGATGGACTGGTCCCTGCACGGCACTGCCCAGCCGATGCGCGTGCTGCTGATGGTGAGCAAGTACGACCACTGCCTGTCCGACCTGCTCTATCGCCACCAGAAGGGCGAGATGGACATGCAGATCACCGCCATCGTCTCCAACCACCTGGACCTGCGGCCGATGGCCGAGCGCGAGGGCATCCGCTTCATTTACCTGCCGGTGACCCGCGACACCAAGGCCCAGCAGGAAGCCGAGCTGATGAAGATCGTCGACGAAACGCAGACGGAGCTGGTGGTCCTGGCCCGTTACATGCAGATCCTCTCCGATGACCTGTGCAAGCAACTCTCGGGACGCGCCATCAATATCCACCATTCCTTCCTGCCCGGCTTCAAGGGCGCCAAGCCCTATCACCAGGCCTACGAGCGTGGCGTGAAGCTGATCGGCGCCACCGCGCACTACGTCACCTCGGACCTCGACGAAGGCCCGATCATCGAGCAGGAAGTGCAGCGCGTGGACCACGCCTACCTGCCCGATGACCTCGTCGCCGTGGGCCGTGATACCGAAACCGTGGCCCTGTCCAAGGCGGTGAAATACCACCTAGAGCACCGGGTCTTCCTCAATGGCGACCGCACGGTGATCTTCCGGTGAACACGCAAACCGCTCCGAAACTGATCGACGGCAAGGCCGCCGCCACGCGCGTGCTGGCCGAAGTGGCCGAAGAGGTGCGCGAGATGAAGATTCTCGGCATCGAGCCCGCGCTCGCCGTGGTGCTGGTCGGCCAGGACCCGGCCAGCCAGGTCTACGTGCGCAACAAAGTGCTGCGTGCCGAGGAATGCGGCATCCGTTCGCTGGAACACACGTTGCCGGCAGACACGGCTGAAGCCGACCTGCTGGCACTTATCCACAGTCTGAATACCGACGACAGCGTGCACGGCATCCTCGTGCAGTTGCCGCTGCCGGCGCACATCGATGAAACCCGCGTGCTGCAAGCCATCGACCCGCTGAAGGACGTCGACGGCTTCCACGCCGAGAACGTCGGCGGTCTCAGCCAGGGCCGCGACGTGCTCACACCTTGCACCCCGGCCGGTTGCCTGCGCCTGTTGCAGGACACCTGCGGCGACCTCGCCGGCAAGCATGCCGTGGTCATCGGCCGCTCCAACATCGTCGGCAAGCCGATGGCCGCCCTGCTGCTCAAGGCCCATTGCTCGGTGACCGTGGTGCATTCCAAAAGCGCCAACCTGCGCGAGCTGTGCCGGCAGGCGGACATCGTCGTCGCCGCCGTCGGCCGCCCGCGCCTGGTGGATGCCGACTGGCTGAAGCCCGGCGCCGTGGTCATCGATGTGGGCATCAACCGCATCGAGGAAGGCGGTCGTTCCAGGCTCGTAGGAGATGTGGACTTCGATTCCGCCCTCACCCGCGTCGCCGCCATTACCCCGGTTCCCGGCGGCGTCGGCCCCATGACCATCGCCTTCCTGATGAAGAACACCCTGGCCGCGGCGCGCCTCCAGCACCCGGCACCCATCATCCTTGCCCAGCTTCCGGAGGCGCCATGCCTTTCAATCTCCTGAAATACGGCCTGAGCTCCGAATACCAGGTGGAGGTGGACCTGCCGCCGCCCACGGAACTCAAGTCTTCTTATGACGTGGTCATCATCGGCGGCGGCGGCCACGGCCTGGCCATCGCCTACTACCTGTCGAAGTACCACGGCATCACGAACGTCGCGGTGCTGGAGAAGTCCTATCTCGGTGGGGGCAACACGGCGCGTAACACGGCAGTGATCCGCTCTAACTACCTCACCTCCGAGGGGGTGCGCTTCTACGCCGAGTCGGTGAAGTTGTTCCAGAACCTCTCCAACGAGTTCGACTTCAACATCATGTATTCCGAGCGCGGCCAGCTCACCCTGGCCCACACGGATGCCACAGTGCGCGCCTTCCGCCAGCGCGCCGAAGTGAACAAGCACTTCGGTGGCCGCACCGAGATGATCGACCGCCAGCAGATCCGTGAACTGGTACCGACCCTCAACCTCGACCCCGGCCACTTGCCGGTGCTCGCCGGCCTCTGGCACATCGACGGTGCCACCGCCCGCCACGACGCCGTGGCCTGGGGCTACGCCAAGCAGGCGGCCAAGCGCGGGGTGGAAATCCACCAGCTCACTGAAGTCCAGGACCTGGTGATCGAACAGGGCCGCATCACCGCCGTGAAGACCAACCGCGGCACGGTGAAATGTGGCTGTGCGGTGCAGGCCATCGCCGGCCACAGCTCGCTGATGCTGGCCAAGGCGGGCATCCGCGCGCCGATCCACACCTACCCGCTGCAGGCAATGGTGACCCAGCCGTTCAAGCCCTTCCTCGACCCGCTGGTGAGTTCCTCCGCCCTGCACTGCTACGTGCAACAGACCAGCCGCGGCGAGATCGTCTTCGGCGGCGGCTCCGACCCCTACCCGCTGTACAACACCCGCTCCACCCTGGACCTGAAGGAAAGCCTGCTGGCCCACGCCATCGAGATGTTCCCCTTCATGGCCAACGCCAAGCTGATGCGCCAGTGGGCGGGCATCACTGACATGACCCCGGACTACAGCCCGATCATGGGCCTGTCGCCGGTGCAGAACTATTACCTCGACGCCGGCTGGGGAACCTGGGGCTTCAAGTCCACGCCCATCTGCGGCAAGACCATGGCCGAGCTGGTGGCCAGCGGCGGCAAGGTGCCGGAGCTGATCAAGCCCTTTGCCCTGGAGCGCTTCAGCACCTTCCAGCAGGTCAACGAAATGGGCGCCACGGCCGCCAGCCACTGAAAAACCTCCCCTCTCCCGCTTGCGGGAGAGGGGCCGGGGGAGAGGGTTTACCAGATGAAGATCATGAATTGCCCATTGAATGGGCCCCGCAACATCAGCGAATTCACCTACGGCGGCGAGTTCAAGCAGATGCCCGATCCGGCCACCTGCACCGACGCCGAATGGGCCGACTACGTGTTCAACAGCGACAACGCCGCCGGCGTGGTGCGCGAGTGGTGGATGCACAACGCCTCCAGCTACTGGTTCCTCGCCGAGCGCCACACGGTCACCGACCAGATCATTCGCACCTTTGACCCGAAGGAACTCTTCACCCAGCGGGTCGAATTCGCCTCGCACACCCAGGAGATCGCCGGATGAGCCAGCCCAGCCGCCTCCCCGCCCCCATGGGCCTGCTGATCGACCGCGACCAGCCATTGGCCTTCGATTTCGACGGCACCGCTTACCAGGGATTTGCCGGCGACAGCATCGCCAGTGCCCTGCTCGCCAACGGCCGCTGGCTACTCTCGCGCTCGTTCAAGTACCACCGCCCGCGTGGCCCGCTGACCATGGCCGGGCAGGACGCCAACACCCTGGTGCAGCTGCCGGACGAGCCCAATGTGCTGGCCGATGCACAGGCGATTCGCTCGGGGCTCAGCGTCACCGCGCAGAACGTCAACGGCAGCCTGGACAACGACCGCGACGCCTACCTCGGCAAGTTCTCCAAGTTCATGCCGGTGGGCTTCTATTACCGCTCCTTCTACAAGCCCAAGGGCATGTGGAAGGTCTGGGAGCCACTGATCCGCAAGAAGGCGGGCCTCGGCGTGCTCGACCTCAACTTCAAGCCAAAGGTCTACGACAAGGCCTATCTGTTCGTGGATGTAGCCATCGTCGGCGCCGGCCCCGCTGGTCTCTCCGCCGCGCTCACCGCCGCCAATGCCGGCGCCAAGGTGCTGCTGATCGAGCAGCAGCCGGTGCTCGGTGGCTCGCTCACCTATGCCCGCTTCGATGTGGAAGGACGCCGCGCCGAGCTGCTGCGCCGCGAGCTGGTGGCAGCGGTCGAAGGCCACGCGAATATCCAGGTGTTGAAAGAAGCCACCTGCAACGCCTGGTTCACCGAGAACTACCTGCCGGTGATCCAGGGCCGCCGGATGTATAAGGTGCGGGCCAAGCAATGCATCGTCAGCGCCGGTTCCTTTGACCAACCGGTGGTGTTCCGCAACAACGACCTGCCCGGCGTGATGCTCACCAGTGCTGCCCAGCGCCTGATGAAGCTGTATGCGGTGAAGCCAGGCAAACGCGCCGTGGTGCTCACCGGCAACGACGACGGCTACCTCGCCGCCCTCGACCTCGCCGAGCAGGGCGTGCAGGTGGCGGCCCTGGTGGACATGCGCCAGCAGCCCGCCGACGCCGCGCTGAAAAACGCTGTGGAAAAGCAGGGTATCCCCTGCCACCTCGGCAGCACGGTTTATGAAGCCCTGCACGAGAAGGGCATGCGCCATGTCAGCGGTGTAGATATCCGCCGCATCACCGCCCAGGGCCAGGTGGCCGAGCACGGCCTGCAACTGTCCTGCGACCTGCTGTGCATGTCCGCCGGCTACATGCCCGTGTACCAGTTGCTCTGCCAGGCCGGCGGCAAGCTGGCCTACGAGGAACAGCGTGCCGAGTTCGCCATCAGCGGCCTGCCGGTAGGCCTGGCCATCGCCGGCTCGGTGAACGGCCGCCACAGTCTGGACAACGTGCTGCTGGATGGTGCCCAGGCCGCCGCGCACGCCAGCAAGGCCCTCGGCCTGGAGGCCGGCATCGGCGAAGCCCGGTTCAATGGCGAGGCGCGGGTCAACTTCGACTGGCCGATCTTCCCCCACCCCAAAGGCAAGGATTTCGTCGACTTCGATGAAGACTTGCAGGTGCGCGACATCGTCAACGCCACCCGCCACGGCTATCGCGACGTGCAACTGGTGAAGCGTTTCTCCACCGTCGGAATGGGCCCGTCCCAGGGTCGTCATTCGGCGCTGCCCACCGCACGTCTGGTGGCCCATGCCACCGGCCGCAGCATCAGCGAAACCGGCGTGACCACCGCGCGACCTCCGTTCGAGGCGGAGAAGCTCGCCCACGTTGCCGGCCGCGCGTTCGACCCCTACCGGCAAACGCCCATGCACAGCCGTCATGTGGCCGCCGGTGCCAAGCTGATGCCGGCCGGCATCTGGCAACGTCCGGCGTTCTACGGCAAGGCCGAGGACCGCGAACGCTGCATGCAGGAAGAGGCCCGCCATGTGCGCGAGCAGGTCGGCCTGATCGACGTCTCCACCCTGGGCGGTCTGGACGTGCGCGGCCCGGACGCGGCCGAGCTGCTGGAGCGCCTCTACACCCTGCCCTTCAAGAAGCAGCCGGTGGCACGCACCCGCTACGCGCTGATGACCAACGAGCACGGCGTGGTGATAGACGACGGCGTCTGCGCGCGCCTGGCCGACAACCACTTTTATGTCACCGCCACCACCAGCGGTGTCGACCGCATCTACCAACAGATGCTCAAGTGGAACGCCCAGTGGCGCCTGAACGTGGACATCGCCAACGTCACCGCCGCCCTGGCCGCGGTGAACCTGGCCGGCCCGCTGTCACGCAAGGTGCTGGAGAAGCTCTGCGAGGATGTCGACCTGTCCGCCGAAGGCTTCCCCTACCTTGCCGTACGCACCGGCACCGTGGCCGGCATTCCGGCGCGGCTGATGCGAGTCGGCTTCGTCGGCGAGCTGGGCTACGAAATCCACGTGCCGGCCCGCCACGGTGGCAAGCTGTGGGATGCACTGATGGCTGCCGGCACCGAGTTCGGCATCCGCCCGTTCGGCGTCGAGACCCAGCGTCTGCTGCGTCTGGAAAAGGGCCACGTGATCATCAGCCAGGACACCGACGGCATGACCCATCCGGGCGAGATCGACATGGAATGGGCCATCGGCCGCAAGAAGGCCTTCTTCGTCGGCAAGCGCTCCATCGAAATCCTCGAAACGCAGCCGCTGAAACGCAAACTGGTGGGCTTCACCCTGCCCAAGGGCAGCGCGCAGCCGCTGGAAGGCCACCTGGTGCTGAACGGCCCGGACATCAGCGGCAACGTCACCTCCTGCGAGTACTCCGGCACCCTCGGCCAGATCATCGGCCTGGCCTACGCCGGCGCCGACCAGGCCGAACCGGGCTCTTTGATCCCGATCCGCGTCGAGGGCGGCCAGGTGGTCCAGGCCACCGTGGTGCAACTGCCCTTCTTCGACCCCGACAACAAGCGCCAGGAGCTCTGAGCCATGACCAGCCTCAATACCATCGAGCGCTGCGCGCTCATCGACCTCACCGACCTGCCGCGCCTGGGCTTTCGCGGCATCGACGCCGCAGCCTTTCTCAACGAACGCGGCTACACGCTGCCGGAGGCGCCCAACCGGGCGCTGACGCAGGAAGACGGCGCAATGGTGGCGCGCCTGTCGCAGACCGAGTACCTGCTGCTGGGCAGCCTCGCCGACCGGGGCGAACGCATCGCCACCGAAGAGGCAGGCTGGCAGCTCAGCGACAAGGGCAACTACCTGCTGCCGCGCCAAGACAGCCACGCCTGGTTGCAACTCTCCGGCCGCCACGTGGCGGAGGTGATGGCCAAGGTCTGCGGTGTTGACCTGCGCCCCGAAGCCTTCCCGGTCGGCGCCGTGGCACAGACCTCGGCAGCGCGGATCAACGTCATCGTGATCAATGCCGGAACGGACGAGCTGCCGCGCTTCCACATCCTCTGCGACCGGGCATCGCTCGACTATTTCCACGGCGCCATGCTGGATGCCATGGACGAGTTCGGCGGCCAGCCGGTGTCGCTGGAGGCCTTGCTGGCCTGAATCGTTGGGTCTCGCTGCGCTCTACACCCACCTACGAGCCCCGCAACCGTAGGATGGGTGGAGCGCAGCAATACCCATCGACACCCGCCCATGCCCCACGTTTTCCTTTACCTGGTTCAGAGGGAGGCCCCGATGACCGCCATCGAAACCCCGGAACGGGAAGCCGACTACCGCGTGCCCGCCCTGCAACGCGGGCTGACCATCCTCGGCATGTTCAATGCGCGGGTGCGCAGCCTGAGCATGAACGAGATGGCCGAACGCCTGGCGGTCAGCCCCTCGGCCGTCTACCGCATCGTGCAGACGCTCGTGGACATGGGCTACCTGCAGAAGGCCGGGCGCAGCGCCTTCGAGCTGGGTCCCCAGGTGATTGCGGACGGTTTCGTCTACCTGGCCAGCCGCGACATCGTCGAAGTGGCCATGCCCTACCTCAACGAGTTGCGCGACCGGACTTCGCTGTCCTGCCACCTGAGCATCCGCGAACAGACCGAGAGCCTTTACCTCTACCGCGCCTTCGCGCCCCAGCGACTGACGGTGAACATCCCCATTGGCACCCGCCTGCCGTGCCACAGCACCGCACTGGGCCGGGTGCTACTCACCGCACTGGACGAAGTCGAGCTGAGCCAGCTCTACCAGCACGTGCGCCTGGACGACTATCCGCCGCCGGCGCCGCGCACCCTGCCCGAGTTGCAGCAACTGATCCGCCAGGACCGCGAGCGCGGCTGGGTACTGCACCGTTCAGACTATTCCACCGCCATCGCCACCGGCATCCGCGACCACAGCGGCAAGGTGGTCGCCGCCATCAACCTCTCCGGCCCCGATGCCGTGATGGACAGCCCCGATGCCCAGGCCACCTTCCTCCAGGCCCTCGGCCAGACCCAGGCGCTGATCTCAGCGCAACTCGGGGCTCCAGGATTCGCCTGACGCACGCCTGCTTCTTGTAGGAGTGAACTCATTCGCCAAGGGACGCGCAGCGGCCCAATTGGTCCTCTGGGCCGAGCCTGCGGTTCGGTTGGCGAATGAAATGACTATGTCTGCATGACGTGTTGCAAGCACCTGCATCGCCTGTAGGAGCTGGCTTGCCAGCGAATGGCGGCGTTTCGCTGGCAAGCCAGCTCCTACAAGGGTCTTGGCCCGAGGGTAAATCTCTCGCAACCGCTAACGCAGACATAGCGAATGAATTCGCCCCTACAGGATTAGTGGAATCTCGTATTACGGTATTCCATATTTTCCCGTATCCTTCGCGCCCCTTCCGCCGCCCACACGGCGCGGCGGTCTTGGCCTTTCTCCCTTCTCGAACAACCTTCCGTCGCCAAGGACCGCCCTCCCCTGGCGACTGACTCTTGCATATTCAATATTATGGTATACCATCAGACAGCAAGAGACTTCCCAAACCAGGAGAGCCCAATGAGCTTCGAAATCCGCAAGATCGTCAGCTACGTGGAAGAGACCTTCATCGAAGGCGGCAAGGCCACCGACAAGCCGGTGACCATGGTGGGGCTGGCTGTGGTGATCAAGAACCCGTGGCTCGGCCGTGGCTTCGTCGAAGACCTCAAGCCCGAGATCAAGGCCAACTGCTCCGACCTCGGTGCGATGATGGTTGAGCGCCTGACCGCTGCCATCGGCGGTGCCGCGAAGATCGAGGCCTACGGCAAGGCTGCCGTGGTCGGCGCCGACGGCGAGATCGAACACGCGTCCGCGGTTATCCACACCCTGCGCTTTGGCAACCACTACCGCCAGGCGGTGAATGCCAAGAGCTACCTGAGCTTCACCAACAAGCGCGGCGGCCCGGGTACCTCGATCCAGATTCCGATGATGCACAAGGACGACGAAGGCCTGCGCTCCCACTACATCACCCTTGAAATGCAGATCGAAGACGCACCGCGTGCCGACGAAATCATCGTCGTGCTGGGCGCCGCCAACGGTGGCCGCCTGCACCCGCGCATCGGCAACCGCTACATCGATCTGGAAGAGCTGGCCGCCGAGCAAGCCCAGTAATCCCAAGGCCCGTGCAGGAGCGATCCATGATTCGGCTCACCGCTGAACGCACACCGGCCGGCACCAGTTATCTGGCGACCGGCCAAGGCCACCCCGTGGTACTGATCCACGGGGTCGGCCTCAACAAGGAAATGTGGGGCGGCCAGATTGTCGGCCTGGCCCCGCAATTCCAGGTCATCGCCTACGACATGCTGGGCCATGGCGCCAGTCCGCGCCCGGAAACGGGCACCGGGCTGCAAGGCTATGCCGAGCAACTGCGTGAACTGCTGGAGCACCTGAAGCTGGAACGGGCGACCGTTATCGGCTTTTCCATGGGTGGCCTGGTGGCACGGGCCTTCGCCCTGCACTACCCGCAGCATATTGAAGGGCTGGTGATCCTCAACAGCGTGTTCAACCGCAGCGCCGAGCAGCGCGCCGGGGTGATCGAACGCACTCGCCAGGCCGCCGAACACGGCCCGGACGCCAACGCCGAAGCGGCCCTGTCGCGCTGGTTCAGCCGCGAGTACCAGGCGGCCAACCCGGCGCAGATCGCCGCCATCCGCCAGACCCTTGCCAGCAACGATCCGCAGGGCTATCTGACTACTTATGAGCTGTTCGCCACGCAGGACATGTACCGCGTGGACGACCTGGGCAGCATCAGCGTGCCGACCCTGGTCGCCACCGGCGAACTGGACCCGGGCTCGACGCCCGAAATGGCCCGGCAACTGGCCGAGCGCATTCCCGGCGCCCAGGTGGCGGTGCTCGACGAGCAGCGGCATATGATGCCGGTGGAGTCGCCGCGTCTGGTCAACCAGGTGCTGCTGGATTTCCTCCAGCACGCGCAGACCCTACAGAACCAAGCAAAGGGGATCGTCGCATGACGCTCGCACGCTTCCAGATGTGCATCGACGGCCAATGGGTCGATGCACTGTCCGGCAAGACCTTCCAGAGCCTCAACCCAGCGCTCGCCGCACCCTGGGCGGAACTGCCCGACGCTGACGAAGCGGATGTCGAACGTGCCGTGCAGGCGGCCCAGAAGGCGTTCGAAAACCCGGCCTGGCGCGGTCTTTCCGCGACCGCGCGGGGCAAGCTCTTGCGCCGCCTGGGCGATCTGATCGCCGAGAACAAGGAACACCTGGCCCAGTTGGAAAGCCGTGATAACGGCAAGCTGATCCGCGAAACCCGCGGCCAGGTCGGCTACCTGCCGGAGTTCTTCCACTACACCGCGGGCCTGGCGGACAAGCTCGAAGGCGGCACCCTGCCGCTGGATAAGCCCGAGCTGTTTGCCTACACGGTGCACGAGCCGCTGGGCGTGGTCGCCGGGATCATCCCGTGGAACAGCCCGCTTTACCTGACCGCGATCAAGCTGGCCCCGGCCCTGGCCGCCGGCAACACCATCGTCCTCAAGCCTTCCGAGCACGCCTCGGCGACCATCCTCGAACTGGCGCGACTGGCCCTGGAAGCCGGTATCCCGGCGGGCGTGGTCAACGTAGTCACCGGCTTCGGCCCGAGCACCGGCGCGGCGCTGACCCGCCATCCGCTGGTGCGCAAGATCGCCTTCACCGGCGGCGCCGCCACCGCGCGCCACGTGGTACGCAGCAGCGCGGAGAACTTCGCCAAGCTGTCGCTGGAACTGGGCGGCAAGTCGCCCAACATCATCTTCGCCGATGCCGACCTGGACAGCGCCATCAACGGCGCCGTGGCCGGCATCTACGCCGCCTCCGGGCAGAGCTGCGTAGCCGGTTCGCGCCTCTTGGTGCAGGACGCAATCTACGATGAATTCGTCGAGCGCCTGGTAGCCCGCGCCCAGCGCATCCGCATCGGCAACCCACAGGACGAGAGCAGCGAGATGGGCCCCATGGCCACCGCGCAGCAACTCTCCGTAGTCGAAGGCCTGGTCGCTGACGCCCTCGCCGAAGGCGCGCGCCTGCGCATGGGCGGCAAGCGCCCGGCAATCGACGAGCAGGGCTGGTACTACGAGCCGACCCTGTTCGAGTGCGACAGCAACTCGATGAAGATCATGCAGGAAGAAGTCTTCGGCCCAGTGGCCTCTGTCATTCGGTTCAAGGACGAGGCGGAAGCCCTGGCGATCGCCAATGACTCGCAGTTCGGCCTGGCCGCCGGCATCTGGACCCGCGACCTGGGCCGCGCCCACCGCATGGCCCGTGACGTGCGTTCCGGGATCATCTGGGTCAACACCTACCGCGCGGTCTCGGCCATGGCGCCCATCGGCGGTTTCCACAACAGCGGCTACGGTCGCGAGAGCGGCATCGATTCGGTGCTGGCCTACACCGAGTTGAAAACGGTGTGGATCAACCTCTCGCAGGCACCGATGCCCGACCCCTTCGTGATGCGCTGAGAGGACATTCCCATGATCGAACCCGGCATCTACAAAGAAGTGATGGGCTCCTTCCCCTCCGGCGTCACGGTGGTCACCACACTGGATTCGGAAGGCGATATCGTCGGCATCACCGCAAGCGCCTTCAGTGCCCTGTCCATCGACCCGGCTCTGGTGCTGTTCTGCCCCAACTACGCCTCGGACACCTACCCGATCCTGCGCGACAGCAAGCAGTTCGCCATCCACCTGCTCTGTGCCGACCAGCAGGCCGAAGCCTATGCCTTCGCCAAGAAGGGCAAGGACAAGGCCAAGGGCATCGACTGGCACCTGAGCGAGTTGGGCAACCCGCTGCTGACCAAGGCCACCGCGATCATCGAATGCGAACTGTGGCGCGAGTACGACGGCGGTGACCACGCGATCATCGTGGGGGCGGTGAAGAACCTGATCCTCCCCGAGGGCGAGGTCACGCCCATGCTCTACCACAAGGGCAAGCTGGGCGCCTTGCCGGAGATTTCCTGAGTCACCTTCAGGGCCGCTGGTCGCCACTCTCGACAGCGGCTCTTTTTTATTGCCGTACCTGTAGGAGCGGGCTTGCTCGGGAACCTGTCCCAGGAGCCTTCGCTGGCAAGCCAGCTCCTACCGAAGAAAAGGAGTCCCCCGATGAGCAACGAGAAATACGAAAAAGGCCTGGAGATCCGTACCCAGGTGCTGGGCGAGGCCTATGTGAACAAGTCGATCCAGAACGCCGACGACTTCACCCGCCCGCTGCAGGAACTGGTCACCGAGTACTGCTGGGGCCACGTCTGGGGCCGGGACGGCTTATCGCTGAAAGAACGCAGCATGATAAACTTGGCGATGATTTCGGCGCTCAACCGCCCCCACGAGCTGAAGCTGCATGTTCGCGGCGCCCTGCGTAACGGCCTGTCCCGCGAGCAGATCCGCGAGATCCTCCTGCAAGTCGGCATCTACTGCGGTGTACCGGCGGCAGTGGACAGCTTCCGCATCGCCCGCGAAGCCTTCGCCGAGGCCGACGCAGAGGCACAAGGTTGACCGCCGGCACCACCCGATGATGGAGCGCGCGTACGTGCTCCTTCATTCCTTCTACGGACAGCCATAACCAGAGCGGACCACATGAAACGCTTGCCCCTCGACGACAGCTTCAAGGTCAACCGCAATCCCGTCACCCTGCGCGAGATCGTCCTCGACAAGCTGCGGGGCGCCATCCTGAACTTCCAACTGCTGCCGGGCGACCGTCTGGTGGAGCGCGACCTCTGTGACCGCCTGGGCGTCAGCCGCACGTCCGTGCGCGAAGCCCTGCGCCACCTGGAGTCTGAAGGCCTGGTAGAATTCGCCGATGCCAAGGGGCCGCGCGTGGCCATCATCACCCTGGAAGACGCCTGTGATATCTACGAGCTGCGCTGCGTGCTCGAAGGCCTGATCGTCCAGCTCTTCACCCTCAACGCCAAGGCCAAGGACATCCGCGCCCTGGAAAAGGCCCTGGCGGAGAACCGCGAAGCCCTTGAGGAAGGCGACCTGCAACAGGTGCTGGAGTCGGTCCAGGGCTTCTACGACGTGCTGCTGGAAGGCTCCGGCAACCACATCGCCGCCACCCAGCTGCGCCAGCTACAGGCGCGCATCAGCTACCTGCGCGCCACGTCCGTCTCCCAGGAGAACCGTCGCGGCGCCAGCAACCAGGAAATGGAACGCATCGTCGAAGCCATCAAGAGCGGCGACCCGCTGGCCGCCCACCAGGCGTCGGTGGACCACGTGCGCGCCGCCGCCAAAGTCGCCCTGGACTACCTCAAGTCCAAGCAGGACGAGCCGGGCAAGGTCCGCGAGATCGCCAGCCCCATCGCCCTGAAAGAGCCGCGCATCGGGCGCTGATGACATGCCCTCCCCGCGCTTCTGTCCCGGTTGTGGCAGTGGCGGCCTGAGCCGCCAGTGCCCCGCTGGGGACACCCACGAAAGGCTGGTGTGCGCGGACTGCGGCTACGTCCACTACGAAAACCCGAAGATCATTGCCGGCTGCATCATCGAGCAGGACGGCAAGTACCTGCTCTGCCAGCGCGCCATCCCGCCGCGCCCCGGTACCTGGACGCTCCCGGCCGGCTTCATGGAAAACGGCGAAACCACCGAGGAAGCGGCCCTGCGCGAAGTCTGGGAAGAGAGCGGCGTACGCGCCGAAATCGTCTCGCCCTACTCCATCTTCAGCGTGCCGAAGATCAGCGAGGTCTACATCATCTTCCGCGCCATCGCGCTGGAAGAAACTGGCCAGCATGGCCCGGAAACCCTGGACTACCGCTTCTTCGCCCCCGAGGACATCCCTTGGGACGCCATCTACTACCCGGCCATCCGGCAGATCCTCGAACGCTATATCGAGGAACGCCAGGCGGGGGTGTACGGCATCTACATGGGCAATGACGATACCGGGAAGATTCACTTCATCCGCTAACGATTGCTCATTCGCTTGAACATGTAGGGGCGAATTCATTCGCCAAGCAGGCCAAAGGCCTGCCCTTAAATTGTCCGGGGGCGCTTCGCACCCCTTGGCGAATGAATTGGCTATGTCTGCATGACGTGTTGTAGGCAGCTGCATTGCCCGTAGGAGCTGGCTTGCCAGCGAATGGCCCCGTTTCGCTGGCAAGCCAGCTCCTACAAGGCACTTGGCCAGAAGGTAAGTCGCTCGCAACAGCTAACGCAGACATAGCCATTGAATTCGCCCCTACAGGAAAATCGCAGCCAGGGAGGCGCCAATCAAGGCTCCACTCCCTCCACGATGATCACCTCCGCCTTCGCCACGCCCTGACGATATCCACAGGCTTCCTGGTATTCCGCCGAGCGGTAGCAGGCCAGGGCCTGGTCATAGGATTCGAACTCGATCACCACGCTACGCTGGGGAGTAGCGCGGCCTTCCATCGCCTCTGAACGGCCGCCACGGGCCAGCAGCTTGCCGCCATATCTGGCGAAGGCGGCTGGGGCGCGGCGGGTGTATTCGCTGTAGCGTTCCGGGTCCGTCACATCGACGTGGGCGATCCAGTAAGCCTTCATGCTGACCTCTGCAGTTCCGGTTAAATTGGTATTATGGTATACCAGAAACCTTTCCCATTGATCCAGCCAGGTGTCGCACCATGCCGTTCAATCGCATCGAAGAAATCATCGAAGACTTTCGCCAGGGCAAGATGGTCCTGCTGGTGGACGACGAGGACCGCGAGAACGAGGGCGACCTGCTACTGGCGGCGGAAAAATGTACCCCCGAGGCCATCAACTTCATGGCCCGCGAAGCCCGTGGCCTGATTTGCCTGACGCTGACCGACGAACACTGCGAACGCCTCGGCCTCGAGCAGATGGTGCCGGCCAATGGCAGCGCCTTCGCCACCGCCTTCACCGTCTCCATCGAGGCGGCCAGCGGCGTGACCACCGGCATCTCCGCCGCCGACCGCTCCCACACCGTGCTCACCGCCGTGGCCCCTGAGGTCACAGCAGATGACCTGGTACAGCCCGGCCATATCTTCCCGTTGCGCGCCCGCGAGGGCGGCGTACTGAACCGCGCTGGCCACACCGAAGCCGGCTGCGACCTGGCCCGCCTGGCCGGTTTCACACCGGCTTCGGTGATCGTCGAAGTGATGAACGATGACGGCACCATGGCCCGCCGCCCGGACCTGGAAGCCTTCGCCGAGAAGCACGGCATCAAGATCGGCACCATCGCCGACCTCATCCACTACCGCCTCAGCACCGAGCACACCGTCACCCGCATTGGCGAGCACGAGTTACCCACCGTGCATGGCACCTTCCGCCTGGTGACCTACGAGGACCGCATCGAGGGCGGCGTGCACATGGCGATGGTGATGGGTGATATCCGACGTGACGAACCAACCCTGGTGCGGGTTCACGTGATCGATCCGCTGCGCGATCTGGTGGGCGCCGAGTACAACGGGCCGAAGAACTGGACCCTCTGGGCCGCCCTGCAAAAGGTGGCGGAAGTCGGCCACGGCGTGGTGGTTGTCCTGGCCAGCAACGAATCCTCCCAGGCCCTGCTGGAGCGCGTACCGCAGCTCACGCAGCCACGCCGCCAGTTCAGCCGCTCGCAATCGCGCATCTACTCCGAAGTGGGCACCGGCGCGCAGATCCTCCAGGATCTGGGTGTGGGCAAGCTGCGCCACCTCGGCGCCCCGCTGAAGTACGCCGGCCTCACCGGCTATGACCTGGAAGTGGTAGAGACCCTGCCGTTCGAGGGGTGAGCCCCTCCCCGGCTCCTACAAGAACAAGTGCCAACCAGGTAGCCCGGATGCAATCCGGGAGCAAGGGTGCATGCAATTCCCGGATTCCATCCGGGCTACTTCTCCTATGGGGCCCCCACTCACCATCACCTCCTGGGATTCAGCGACAACCGGCAACGCGGAGGACTTGCACAAAGTTTGGAATACCATAATATGACATTCCGTAGGCCGAAGATTTTCTGCGAGTGCGCCCGCCAGGGACCAGCATGAACAAGAGCACTCGACACGGCCGCCCTTGAAGGCCCCACTGGGGTCCCCTGCTCCTGATAAGCGGGTAGAAAGCGAAGCCCGCTTGCGTACAAACACAACAATGAGGGCAAGCAAGATGGTGTTCAAAAAACGTGCAACCGCGGTACTCGCCGCAGCATTCCTGGCCGCGACCGGCACCGCCGCCCTCGCCGCCGACAGCCTCAGCTTCGTGAGCTGGGGCGGCACTACCCAGGATGCGCAGAAACAGGCCTGGGCCGAGCCGTTCAGTGAAGCCAGCGGCATTCGTGTGATGCAGGACGGCCCCACCGACTACGGCAAGCTCAAGGCCATGGTCGAAAGCGGCAACGTGCAATGGGATGTGGTGGACGTCGAAGCCGACTTCGCCCTGCGTGCCGCCGCCGAAGGCCTGCTGGAACCCCTGGACTTCGGCGTGATCCAGCGCGACAAGATCGACCCGCGCTTCGTTTCCGACCACGGCGTCGGCTCCTTCTTCTTCTCCTTCGTACTTGGCTACAACCAGGGCAAGGTCGGCGCCAACGCCCCGCAGGACTGGACCGCCCTGTTCGACACCGCCAAGTACCCGGGCAAGCGCGCACTGTACAAGTGGCCGAGCCCCGGCGTGCTGGAACTGGCCCTGCTGGCTGACGGCGTAGCCGCCGACAAGCTCTACCCGCTGGACCTGGACCGCGCCTTCAAGAAGCTGGACACCATCAAGCAAGACATCGTCTGGTGGGGCGGCGGCGCCCAGTCCCAGCAACTGCTGGCTTCCGGCGAAGCCACCCTCGGCCAGTTCTGGAACGGCCGCATCTATGCCCTGCAGCAAGATGGCGCGCCGGTGGGCGTGAGCTGGAAGCAGAACCTGGTCATGGCCGATTTCCTGGTTATCCCCAAAGGCGCCAAGAACAAGGACGCGGCCATGAAGTTCCTGGCCAACGCCAGCAGTGCCAAGGGCCAGGCCGACTTCGCCAACCTCACCGCCTACGCCCCGGTGAACGTCGACAGCGTCGGTCAGATCAAGGAAGACCTCGCCCCCAACCTGCCGACTGCCTACGCTAAAGAACAGATCACGCTCGACTACGCGTACTGGGCCAAGAACGGCCCAGCAATCGCCGCGCGGTGGAACGAATGGCTGGTCAAGTGAAGATGGCTGCCATCCAGCCCAACCCGTCGGCCAAGGTCACCGGAAGCGCAGCCCGCGCTTCCGGCAGCCCCCAGCCCAAGGCTGCGTCGATGAATCAAGTCAACGAGACCACCCTGCGCTGGCGCGGTGCCCGCAACCTGATCCCGGCCCTGCTGTTCCTCGGTCTGTTCTTCCTCGCACCGTTGATCGGCCTGCTGCTGCGCGGCGTGCTCGAGCCAACGCCGGGCCTGGGCAACTACGAGCAGCTGTTCGCCAACTCAGCCTATACCCGCGTGCTGTTCAACACCTTCGCCGTCGGCGGCCTGGTGACCCTGATCAGCCTGCTGCTGGGCTTCCCGCTGGCCTGGGTGATCACCCTGGTACCGCGTGGCTGGGGCCGCTGGCTGCTGAACATCGTGCTGCTGTCGATGTGGACCAGCCTGCTGGCACGCACCTACTCCTGGCTGGTGCTGCTCCAGGCCTCGGGCGTGATCAACAAGATGCTGATGGCGCTGGGCATCATCGACCAGCCGCTGGAGATGGTGCACAACCTCACCGGTGTGGTGATCGGCATGAGCTACATCATGATCCCGTTCATCGTGCTGCCGCTGCAGGCCACCATGTCGGCCATCGACCCGATGGTTCTGCAGGCGGGCTCCATCTGCGGTGCAAGCCCCTGGACCAACTTCTTCAAGGTGTTCCTGCCGCTGTGCCGTCCGGGGCTGTTCTCCGGTGGCCTGATGGTCTTCGTCATGTCGCTGGGTTACTACGTCACACCGGCCCTGCTGGGTGGCGCGCAGAACATGATGTTGCCGGAGTTCATCATCCAGCAGGTGCAGTCGTTCCTCAACTGGGGTTTGGCCAGCGCCGCCGCCGCGCTGCTGATCGGCATCACCCTCATCCTGTTCTACCTCTACCTGAAGCTGCAGCCGGAATCGCCGGTGGCTTCTAGCACTGCGAGGTAAGCCATGCTGCTGTCACCCAACGCCATGGGCCTGCGCCTGCGCATCGGCCTGTACCTCACGACGGGAGCGATTGCGGCCTTCCTGCTGCTGCCGATCCTGTTCATCGTGCTGCTTTCCTTCGGCTCCTCCCAGTGGCTGGTGTTCCCGCCACCGGGCTGGACGCTGAAGTGGTACGAGCAGTTCTTCTCCAACGCCGAGTGGATGGAGTCAGCCCTGGCCAGCCTCAAGGTCGCCGTGCTGACCACAATCTGCTCCGTGGCCCTGGGCCTGCCCACCGCGTTCGCCCTGGTGCGCGGCAAGTTCCCCGGCCGCGAGTTTCTCTACGGCCTGTTCACCCTGCCGATGATCGTGCCGCTGGTGATCATCGCGGTGGCCGTGTACGCGCTGTTCCTCAAGCTGGGCTACACCGGGACGCTGTTTTCCTTCGTGGTCAGCCACGTGATCGTCGCCCTGCCCTTCACCATCATCTCGATCATCAACTCGCTGAAGCTGTTCGATCAGTCCATCGAGGATGCCGCGGTGATCTGCGGCGCTTCACGGCTGCAGGCGGTGTACAAGGTGACCTTCCCGGCGATCCGCCCCGGCATGATGGCCGGCGCCCTGTTCGCCTTCCTGGTCTCCTGGGATGAAGTGGTGCTGAGCGTGATGATGGCCAGCCCGACCCTGCAGACCCTGCCCGTGAAAATGTGGACCACCCTGCGCCAGGACCTGACCCCGGTGATCGCCGTCGCCTCGACGCTGCTGATCGGCCTGTCCGTACTGGTCATGGTGATCGCCGCCGCGCTGCGCCGGCGCAACCCTGCAAGCGCCTGAGCGCCGAGGTAAAGAAAATGAGTGCCGTTATCCAAGACACCCGCGAAAACAAGACCCTGGTCAGCCTGCGCAACCTGAACAAGCACTACGGCGACTTCGCCGCCGTGGACAACATTTCCCTGGACATCCAGGACGGCGAGTTCCTCACCTTCCTCGGCTCCAGCGGCTCGGGCAAGAGCACCACGCTGTCGATGCTGGCCGGCTTCGAGACACCCAGCTCCGGCGAAATACTCGTGGACGGCAAGTCCCTGGTGAACGTGCCGCCGCACAAGCGCGACATCGGCATGGTGTTCCAGCGCTATTCGCTGTTCCCACACCTCAATGTGCGCGACAACATCGGCTTCCCCCTGGACATCCGCAAGCAGGCCGCTGGCGAACGCGAGCGCCGCGTCGAGGCCATGCTCAAGCTGGTGCAACTGGAGCAATTCGCCCAGCGCCGTCCCGCCCAACTGTCCGGAGGCCAGCAGCAGCGCGTGGCCATCGCCCGTGCGCTGGTGTACGAGCCGCGCATCCTGCTGATGGACGAACCCCTGGGCGCGCTGGACAAGAAGCTGCGCGAAGACCTGCAGGATGAACTGCGCCACCTGCACCGTCGCCTCGGTATCACCATCGTCTACGTGACCCACGACCAGGAAGAAGCCATGCGCCTGTCCCAGCGCATTGCCATCTTCAGCCACGGCAAGATCGTCGGCCTGGGCAGTGGTTATGACCTCTACCAGAGCCCACCGAACGCCTTCGTCGCCTCCTTCCTCGGCAACTCCAACTTCCTCAAGGTGAAAGCCCAGGGCAACGCCGGCGCCAGTTTCGAAGGTCAGCCGCTGGCCATCCGCCCCACCCCCGGCCTGCACAACGGCCAGGACCTGATCCTGATGGTGCGTCCGGAAAAGGCCCAGGTGCTGAGCCCGGAACAGGCGGCCAGCGAGCCATTGGCCGCCGGTTGGAACCAGATCCAGGCCAAGGTGGCGGAAACCGTGTTCCTCGGCGAAAGCCTGACCTGCAGCGTAATCACCGCAGGCGGCACCAGCCTGACCTTGAAGGAACTCTCCGGCACCACCGCGCCCCTGCAACCGGGCGCAACGGTGATGGTGCGCTGGGCCGCGGCGGATGCCTGCGTCTACACCGAGTGGAAGGAAAGCGACCTGGCCAAGGGTGCCGGGGCGCACTGAAGAAACAGGCACCAGGGATGGTTGATGCCCTTCATCCAACACCGGCGCATGGGAGCACGCCGCGTTGTGGACGGGAAAGCGCACGGTCGCCTCAGCACGTCACCCGCTCGTTCGCCCGGCTCATTTCCTCCACCAGAAAGTCGATGAAGGCCCGTGTCTTCTGCGGCAGGCGGCGCGCCGAGGGGTAGACGGCGTTGATGCTGATGGGCGGTGCCTGCCATTCGCAGAGCACCCCCACCAGTCGCCCGGCCGCCAGGGCTTCGTCGACGATGAAGCTCGGCAGCAGGGCGATGCCCATGCCGGCCTCGGCGACCTGGGCGAGGAAGTCGCCATTGTTGGCCTGGAGTGGACCGTTCAATTGCACGCGGCGGGTTACTTCGCCATTGCTGAGCGCCAGGCTGACACCGCTCTGCAGGTAGCCGTACCCCAGGAAGGCATGACTGGCGAGTTCCTCCGGGGACTGCGGCACGCCGGCCCGTTCCAGGTAGGCCGGTGAAGCCACCAGGTAACGGGGTGCCGGCGCAATGGTCCGGGCGACCATGGAGGAGTCCGCCAGGCTCGCAATGCGTATGGTCACGTCGAAGCCGCCGCGCACCGGGTCCACCTGCTGGTCGCTGAGTACCAGCTGCAGTTCGATCTGCGGATGCCGCTCATGGAACAGCGGTATGAGCGGCCCCAACTTGCGCAGCCCGAAGGACATGGGCGCGTTCACCCGCAATACGCCTCGCAGCTCCCCCACACCATCCCGCGCGCGTTGCTCAGCCTCGTCCAGGGCTGCCAGCAGGTCCCGCGCCGACTCGAAGTACTCCGCCCCCGCCTCCGTCAGATGCAGGCTGCGCGTCGTGCGCACCAGCAACTGCACACCGATGGCCTCCTCCAGCGCCTGCACCTGCTTGCTCACGGTGGAGCGCGGTACGTCCAACGCCCGCGCCGCCGCCGCAAAACCGTTGCTGCGCACGGTTTCGATAAAGGCGCGCATGCACTCGACCCTGTCCATCAATGTCTCCATTCAAGAATCAATGAAGTTCAATTATGCATAATTGTTTCTCTTAATGGGCGCGATCAGAATTCATCCCACGTCGGAACCAAACAGCCTTACGAACGAGGCACCGGCCAGGAAGAAATCAGACAACCCACGCTCCAGGAGAAATGCCATGTCCATCCGCGAACTGCTGAACCCGACCAATTCCGCACTGATCCTGATCGACCACCAGCCGCAAATGGCCTTTGGCGTGCAGTCCATCGACCGCCAGCAACTGAAGAACAACACCGTGGCCTTGGCCAAGAGCGCCAAGATCTTCAACGTGCCGACCATCCTCACCACCGTTGAGACCGAAAGCTTCAGCGGCTACCTCTGGCCGGAACTTCTGGGCGTATTCCCCGGCCAGCAACCCATCGAACGCACCTCGATGAACTCCTGGGAAGACGACAAGTTCGTCACCGCCGTAAAAGCCACCGGCCGTAAGAAACTGATCATGGCCGCGCTCTGGACCGAGGTCTGCCTGACCTTCCCCGCACTGGAAGCCATCGAAGCCGGCTACGAGGTCTACATTGTCACCGACGCTTCCGGCGGCACCTCCAAGGAAGCCCATGACATGTCGGTGCAACGCATGATCCAGGCCGGCGCTATTCCAGTGACCTGGCAACAGGTCCTGCTCGAGTACCAGCGCGACTGGTCGAAGAAGGAAACCTACGACGCCGTGATCGGCCTGGTGCAGGAGCACAGCGGCGCCTACGGCATGGGTGTGGACTACGCCTACACCCTGGTGCACAAGGCACCACAGCGCCAAGTGAAGTAAGCCCCGGCAGGCCGGAGGCGCCCAGCGCGTCCGGCCTTCTTCATCGCCTTGTACGGAGCACCTCGCCATGAGCACCGACGACATCGTCACCCTGCTGATCCGCCATCGGGTCAAGGAAGGCCGGGAACAGGAATACGAAGGCTGGCTGCGCCGCATCATCGGCATCGCCAAGGGCTACCCCGGCCACCTCGGTATCGACGTGGTGCGGGATCGCAAAGATGGACTGCACCTGTTCACCTGCGTCCTGCGCTTTGCCAGTGCGGCACAACTCCAAGCCTGGCTGGACTCAACCGATCGCCGCAGCCTGGTCGAGGAAGTCAGCCACCTGCTGGCCGATGGCGACCAGGTGGAGATCAACCCCGAGCGCGAATTCTGGTTCACCCCGGCCCCTGCCACCGTGCCTCAACCGCCTCGCTGGAAACAGGCCTGCGTGACCTTCCTGGTGATCCTGCCGCTGGCCCTGCTGGTGCCGCTGCTCTGGCAGCCGCTGTTCAAACTTCAGCCCTGGTTGGCCGGCTACGTCGCGAGCAACGTCGTGATCACGGCCAGCATCGTGCTGCTGGTGGTCTATCTCTTCATGCCTCCGGTGACGCGTTTCTTCGCCGGCTGGTTGAACCAACGCTGACATCGGGAGGGGTGCATGGGCGAGTAAACATCCACGTTCGTAGAACGTGGACTTGCCTACGGCCCCTATAAGGGGACATCGCGGATTCAGCCGGCCAGATCGTAGCCCGATGTAATCCGGGAGCGGCGATTGGACTTTCCCCGGATTTGATCCGGGCTACTGACTGCGGACTCGAAGGGTAGACCTTCGCCTGCTTGGTGAATGAATGGGCTAGGTCTGCATGACGTGTTGCAGGCAGCTGCATTGCCCGTAGGAGCTGGCTTGCCAGCGAATGGCGGCGT